>CAYIVQ010000027.1:0-10872 GCA_964366905.1 uncultured Candidatus Saccharibacteria bacterium | reverse complement strand
ATATTTACTTTCTAATCTTGTATAAAGGGTGTCTGAATTTTGGGGTACCTGCCAAACTTGTGGTTTAAACCCGCGCTGCGAGGCATATAAAAACATCTCAATTTCTTGCCAAAGATCTGTTGTTTGAATTTATGAAAAAGCAAAAAGGGAGTGTCGTGCAGCATTAAAATATTGTCATCTTCATCTTTCAGGATCATGTTCAAAGCCGTAGCCAAAGATGCGCATGCATATTCCCACTGTGGGAAGCTCTGCCACATATCGAATTCATTAAAACCAGCAGAACCGTTGCAAAGAGGAATGAGATAGCCGCCGGTCTTTTTTACAAGTTCAACACTCTCTTGAAGATGTTTCTGGCTAAATGCTTTCCCATTCGGATCCGCGGAAATATAGGCCAAGCTTATTTTTATTTTTTCAGAATTTACCAGCTCATTTAAAGAAGCAATGGTATCCTGCATAGTCGTACCAATGCCGCAATAGTAGGTACTAATACCGTCGTATGATGCAATGATTAAATGTCTTTCCATATTATTCTTCAATAGCAATGCGGTCTCCAACATTTGCTTTTAAAACGCTTCCAGCTGATGCGAGGTTGGCTGCAATTTCAAGAGTATCGTTGCTCCCTCTATAACAGAGCAGCTCTCCACTTGCAACATCACTGAACGTCTTGGAAACCTTTATTGGGTGAAGAATATTATTAACATTTACTTTCAAGAAGTCTTTCTTATTAAAATCATTACTGAAAGAAATGTTAGTTTTGATATTACCGAATCCATCTATATAGGTAATAACAGACGCCCCGCTATCAAGAACAGGAATAAAGACAAGTTTATTTCTGTCAATTGGCTCAACTATATCAAAGTTATCCTTAGTAATTTCTATGGCGGCGGGCGTAAACAAATCTCTCCCATGAAAAGTGGTTGATCTTACAGACCTGAATTCTTCTTTGATTATGTATGACTTATAAGAAATTTTTGGATTATTCAAAATGTAGTGAAATAATCCATTATTTGGACCTATAAATATGTAATTTCCTGTGTCTAGGCAAATCGGCTCGCGCTTGCTTCCAACGCCTGGATCAACTACGCAAATGAAAATGGTTTTGTCGGGGAAATAATTATAAATTTTATCTATCACAAAGGCCCCGCTCAATATTGAAAATTGTTTGATACTATGATCAACGTCAACGATTTGCGCATCGGGGAAGTTTTTTAAAATCAAAGCTTTCATCGAAGCGACGGAAAAATCAAATCCGAAATCTGTTATCATCGCAAAGGTTTTGTTGTTCATATCTTATTTGAGAAAAATGTAAATGGAGGCAAAGATAATATTTATCCATAACATTGGCCACATCGCTTTATGCATGCCAAATGCACTTCAGTAAATATTATAACATAAAAAATCCTCTTTTGGAAGAGGGGGGGATAAAAGCCACCTTAGTTGTAATTATAACTAAGGTGGCTGATTAGACTTTCTCAACACTATACTCGCTTTGATATAAATTCCTTGAATTTTAATAAAGCAAGCTTTCTCATGGATATTTGATTTTTCTCATCGCTGGTCATTTCAGCATATGTTTTATTATGTCCTTCCGGAATAAAAATCGGATCATAGCCAAACCCGTTTTCTCCTCTTAAAGAGCTAGAAATTTCCCCATTGATTATTCCTGTAAAAGCAAAAGCTCCGGTTTTGTCGGCATAAGCAATGCAAGTAAAGACCGATGCTTTTCTATTATGTTGATTTTCCAACAGCTTAAGAATGCCTTCGGGTTTTAGAGTATCCAAAAACCAAGAGACCAGAGCGCCGGGCAACCCATTCAAAGCTTCGATACTCATTCCAGTATCATCAACAATAACGGGACGACCAGTTATTTGAAAAGCAGAGAGAGCTTTTGCCTTGGCAACATCTTCAACGCTAAGCGACTGAATTTCAAGAATATCCAGATTTTTTGCTATTACATTTAATCCAGTTATCGCTCTTACTTCTTCCGCTTTTTTGTTATTACCGGTAATAAATAGTATATCCTCATTCATATTTATCCCTCCTTTATTGAGTTAAAATATACAACAAAATTTCGTGAACTAAAAAGCAACATAATTTATATATAAATCAGGGTTATTATAACAACCCTGCAAGATAAAAAGACAGGATTATTCTAAAAGCATGCTCAAATCATCTTGGGATATGCGCGATAGAAAATCATAAGATGGGGCGTTGGCGACTAAATACGCAACTTGCAAATCTTTGTCCAAATCGCTAAACTTTGTCCCGTCTTGCATTTGCTTATTTGCTTCATTCAGCTTGTCTATATAGTTTGACTGTGCGTCTTCGGAAAGCAATTCATAGTCTTGGCCTTCCGTCAAAGAATTATTCTTTAATTTATCCGCGGAAATATTATTTTTCAAAACAGTAAGGTTCTTAAGTCCGTTGATCGTTTGATTTTTATACGAGATATTCGTCTGATCGGCAATCTCATTTTGATAAATGCCCCAAATACTCTCCCCTTTTGCCGTTTTCCTTACTTCCCAGCCTATTTCTGTATTTGCTGAACTCAAAATTTCCTCATTATTTGTTTCAGTTCCGGAAGTTTCTTCTGACGAGCCTGTGGATAACTTTGTTTTGTCTAACACGAATTGTTTGCTGGATACCGCGGCGGAAATAACAGCACCCTTCATGGTGCTGAAAGAATTAATATCATATCTGTCTACAAATCTGTACCCTGCCACGCCTATTAAAATCAGTGCTATAATCGCAACGATAACTTGCTTTTTATTATTGCGCCAGATCTGCTTGATATTAGGCCATTGCGCGGCGTTCCATAAACTTGCAAAAATAAATGACGGCTTAACTTTAGCGAGAAACGAGGAGACGCTGGCTTTCATAAAATATTAGTTAAGGATTAATTTAGAAGTATAATAACTTAAACCCACAGCCAGTCAACTTTCGTTTATTTTGAATTTTTGATCGATCAGAGTAAGGAAATAATAGGGAAATTATTGATAAAATCTGTATTTCCTCATTATTTCCCTATTTTTAACCTCTCGCCGGAGCCAAATGCCAGAAGAATCATCACGATAGCGAAATGCGGGATGTGCCCAAAGAGTTCTGTCGGCCCGAGCAATATCAAAGTGGTGATAAAAAATATGGCGAGCGAGAAAACAGTCAATCTAGTGAGCAGGCCTAAAATAAGAAGCAACCCAAGAAGCGATTCAACAATGCCGGCGGAAAACACGAACCAATAATCGGAATAATTCCCAAAGCCCAACATTTGCATAAAATTCCAATTGTGAGTATGCAAAAAAGTTATCCCCAGGTCTGGCCTGAACAGTTTTTCTGAAAATCCCAGAATAAAAAGATTGGCCCCAGTAAATATCCTCAATAAAGGAATCGCCAGCGATTGATATCGGCTGGCAATATTTTCAAAAAGAGCAATATCTTTAAATCCCCATTTAGGCCTGCCGAAAAGCAAAATAAATAATGAAATGCCAATAATTTCTAAAGCATCTATCAATTCCCATGCGCCAAAATACATCGTAGCTGATAAATATAATAGAAAGAGAAAAATGGAAGCCAGTCTTGCATATAATCCAAGTATAAACGCTACTCCGATGATCGCCTGCAATGCCAGCATCGCGTAATCAAACGATGATCCCGCGATTAAATTGGGAGCGAATATATAACCATTGAGAGAAAAAACAACAAGACCGATGCCGACGAAGATGCTAAATAAAGACGCGATGGGGGAATTTATACGCTTAAAAAATGAGGGAAATATTTTATCAAGTGACGGCATGCGTTCAAGCATGAAAGCAATAGCGATCACAATCATCACCGATATTATTGCGAGCCACACTCGCCAATCTGATAAATTGTATGGCTCGACTGGCAAAACGGCGCTTGAATCCACAAACCATTTCACATGCGCCGAAACGAAAAACGGCAATAAAAAAATTACGGAAAGAAAAATAATTAATTTAGTTTTCATATATATTATTATAACTCCGCTTCAGCCAAACAAAAAGGGCGTCGCTCTTTCACAACGCCCCCTGAAAATTCTCTTTCATTTTTTAACTCGCTTTTTTGCGAGCAAGATATTCTCTGCCTTTGCCAACATCAGTATTAATCGGAATGTTTTGAGCGCAAAGCGGACAGTCCGCTTTATCCCACGCGTCAAGCTTCACATTCACAAGAGAGATAAACTTGGATGGATTTGCCACATCTTGCGGCGTAACCCCTCCGCGATTACAAAGAGCGCCTAAGCCCACAACATTGCCGCCGGTTGCTCGCGTGACTTCAATGACTTTCTTCGCTGAGCCGCCGGTAGTAAGAATATCCTCAACCACCAACACATTCTTTCTTTGAATGATGTGTTGTGCGCCACCCCTCTTAATAATGAATTGGCCGGTCTCGCGGTAGCAAATTCGTCCTTTGTCTTCAGGATCGGGAATCTGGATCGTTTCTTTCTCGGCGTAGAACGCGAAAATCTCCCGCCCAGTCAGCTCGCTTAGATGATGAGCTGACCACTGTGAGAGAATAATACCTCCCTTTTCGGGCGCAACCACCACCTCCACATTGTCGTCTGCGAACCACTCGGCAATTTTGTAACAGAGACGCGATATATTCCTAGTGTGCGGATATATGGCATCTTTATCCACATATGATGCGCTATGTTTTCCGGATGTGCAAATAATGTGGCTACCAGCGATCACCGCGCCGGCATCTGCAAAGATTTTTAAAATCTCTTCCCGTTTGCAATCAAGATCAGGGCAAACGCCATCTTTTAAATAACTTATGTGGGTTGCCCTGCCACATATCTTGCATCGCTTTGCCGATCCTCCGAGTAATAAAGCAGTCTCATCAACGCATGCGCTGCTTCCCAACCATGGGCTTTTTCCTTGTTTCTGCATTTTTCTCACCTCCTTTATTAAATTGTTAAACAACTTTTAAAACTAGAACCTATCTTGCGATGAATATTGGAGTGATAATAAAACAAGTATATTTTAAAGTCAATCCAAAGTGTGTTTTGACTTTTTGCGCGATATAATTATAATAAAAACATATTATGAAAGATACTTCGTCAAAAGCAAACTTCTTTTATTTTTATTTTTGGGCTCTGAATCCGGAGTTTGTTCTTGATATGTAATCTCATCCGTTAAATGTCAAAAACAAGCTCCGGAACAGGAGCTTGTTTTTTTATCGCTTATTGCACATTAACAACAATATTTACAAACAGAACGGAAAAATTGCTCAAAAGAGCGCACGCGTTGCTTAAATAACACGATAATCAAAAAAATCCCCAAAGATTAATTTCTTTGGGGATTTTTAATAGTACCGCCACGGGGATTCGAACCCCGGTTTCTACCGTGAGAGGGTAGCGTCCTGGACCGGGCTAGACGATGACGGCTCTTGCTTAGAATTACGAATTATGAATCAAGAATAATAAATCAAATGTGTGACAAGAATTGCTACTGTTTTATTCGTAATTCATAATTCGTAATTCCTTATTCATGCTTTCTGCCACTCCTGCTCCTGTCTGACCAACAACTCTCCCGCTTTTTCGGGATGAGCGATAATCCTGCGGACAGCTTTCTCCATGCGTATCGCCTGCGATCCTTTCGCTAAAACCAAATCTCCTTCTTTTATAATCTCGCGTAAAGCTTTGCCGGCTTCTTCAGAAGTGTCAAAAACAAAAATATTTTTGTTTTTAATAAAACCTTTGGCAATGGCCTCATCTTCGGCGAATCTCATTCTTGATCCGACCAAAAAAATCAAATCGCAAATACTTGCGGCTTGCTTGCCTGTTTCTCGATGCGCCTCTTCAGAATATTCCCCGAGCTCCAGCATATCTCCAAGCGCCGCGATTTTCCGCTTTGCCGGAAGTTCGCTCAACACCGCCAGCGCGGAATGCATGGAGCTTGGAGAAGCGTTATAAGTATCGTCTAAAATCAAACTACCTTTGACGCCCTCATGGAGATTAAGCCGGCCTCTCGGAGGAGTGTAATGGACAAGCGAAGAAACTATGTCAATTAAATTCATCCCCAAAGCGAGCCCGACAGCGCATGCCGCTCCACCGGAATACGCTCCGTCGCTTGAAAATACTCCATCCATGCGAAACGGAACGAATGTCCCTTTATAATCAATCTTGAAAGTTATGCCGAGCGGCGCCATCTTGCCGTCCTGTTCAAACACCCTTCTTTCAAGCGTGCTTATTTTAACATCCGCTTGCTCTGAAAATCCGTATGTCATGCTTTGCGCTCTGGATTTCTCTCTAATATGTTGCCATGCCGGCACATCTTCATTGAAAATCACATAGCCGGTTTTGTCGACTGCCAGCGCAAGCTTTAATTTTTCTTTAATCAATGCTTCGCGGCTTGAAAAATTTTCAACGTGCACTGGAATATCTCCGATGGAAGTAAAAACAGCGATATCAGGCCGAACAATTTTTAAAAGATAGCTCATATCCATCGGCTTGTCTACTCCCATTTCTAAAACCAATACTTCCGGATATTTTGAATGAATAAGATATTTAATAACTTTCAGTAGGCGCCATAACCAGCCGAAAATATTTTTTCCTGCCGAAGTGATGCCTAAAACAGTTAAAGGCACTCCTATCTCGTTGTTATAACTCTTTTCACTTTTTCTTGTTTTAAACTTAAAAGACACAACCGCATACACGGCGTCTTTGACGCTTGTTTTGCCGACATTACCGGTAATGCCGATAATTTTCGGCTTGTATCTGGCAAGCATTAGACGAGTTAATAAAGCAAGGATTGATTGTAAAATATTGCGTGACATAAATTAAAAATCCGGCGGCGTTTCATAATATGTTAATAAATAATTCATAATTTCGTAGAAAACCGGAATAACTGAATATGCGGCGAACTCCACTCCTTGCGGACGATCAATTTTGACCAAAATCGCAAATCGCGGGTTGTAAGCGGGAGCGTAACCGACAACCGAATGAATCATGTCCTCCGAATATCCATTCTCGCTTCTATCCGGAATTTCCGCCGTTCCGGTTTTGCCGGCAATAAAATATTTGACATTGCGTATTTTGGAATGGTTCTCCATCGCTTCAACCATCATTTTCGTCAGAGTCTCTGAAGTCTTTTCGGAAATTACCGATCTTTTAACTTCCGTTTTAATCTCATCAACAGAGCCATCAGTAAAAAAAATCTTATCAACCAATCGCGGTCTTGCCAGCAAGCCATCATTGCCTATTGCGGAAATAGCCGTAAGCATTTGAAGCGGGGTAACACTGATTCCTTGTCCAAAAGAAATATTGGCAAAATCCACATTTCTTCCTTTGCCATCTTTAAGATTGGAAATATTTCCGCTCACTTCGCCTGCAAGATCCACTCCCAATTTATCTCCGAAGCCAAAATTTTTAATGTAACTGCTGAAAACTTCCTTCGGAATCTTCTGCTGAACAAACACGATACCAGCGTTTAAAGAATTTTTCAACACATCTGTCATATTCGACTTGCCATGCGGTTTACGATCCCAATTCCTTATAATCCGATCATCCACCGCGATAAACCCTTGGTCTTCGTAAGTGGTTTTCGGAGTGACTGCTCCATTGTCCAATCCTATAGCCATCGTAATCGGCTTAAAAACCGACCCGAGTTCAAACTGCCCGGAAATGGAAAGGTTGTTAAAAACCGATATGTCTTCTACCGAAGCATAACTGTTCGGATCAAAATCAGGAAAATTAGCCATCCCCAAAATCCTTCCTGTCTTTGGCTCCATAACAATCACCGACCCCATGTCGGCTTTCCACTGATCACCTGCTTTAACAAGCAGTTCTTCGATTTTGAACTGAATATTCGGGTCTAAAGAAAGCAGAATCTTTTCCACTTTATCAGAAGCAAGCGCGCCATCATAAAACCCTTCCAAGCCATACTGCCCGACTCTCTCTTTCCCCCTTATACCAAGAAATCCCGATACATGGCTGGCCATGCGTCCATGCGGATAATATCTGCCTTTTTCCGATTGAACCCCAACGCCGCTTAATTTTAACGCTCTAATCTTGCCGGCCGCTTGATCGCTGATTTTTTTAGCTATCATCTCATACGGATCATTTTCTTTAGACGCCCGTTCCAATACTTTCTCATAGGGAATTTGGAGAATTTCAGATAACGATTTAGCGACATCCTCTTTATTTTTTATTCTTGCCGGCTCGACATAAACTGTAAAAAAATCTTTATTGACCGCGAGCGGAGTTGTTTCACCGGAATGATCTTGTAAAAAAATTTCCGCCCTCCTCCATTCACTATTTTCAAACAAAGAAGCATCGCCTCTGCTGTCTTTCGCGCCTTCTATAATCTGCAGATCGGCAAATCTGTAGAGCAGTAAAGCCGCCAATAATAAAAAAAATGCAAAGAGAATATTTATCCTCCATGCAAACTGGTTGTTAAAGTCGAAAGAGATCATCTTGCCATAGCTACAGCACTGTCTGAGAGATTAAGATAATGAATTCTTTCCGCCAAAACCATCTTTTGGACCAAAGCGCTTTCTGAAACACTTTGAGAGAAACGTGATTGAGCAACCTGCACTTCCAATTGAGAAACATTTTCCTCCGCGATGGCCAAATCTTTTTGAAAAGTCTGAACTGTTCTTTCGCGCGACATCAAGCTGTTTGATTCCACTACATACAGAAAACATAACGCGAGCAACAAAAGCAGGCCTATGCTGGTAATCAGATTCCAATTCTCTCGTTCTTTATATTTATTTGTTAGTACATAGCAATGAGTCATGGGAAATGAATTATGAATCAAGAATTATGAAAGACAAATACAATGCTAATTCATGATTCTTGATTCGCAATTCTTGTAATCGCTCTTAACTTCGCCGATCTTGCTCTTGGATTTTGGGCTATTTCATCATCGGTCGGATAAATCGGTTTTTTTGTCAGAATTTCCGCTTTATCTTCTTTGGCACATTGGCGGAAAAAGTTTTTCACAATCCTATCTTCCAAGGAATGAAAAGTGATGATCGCCAGTTTACCGCCTTCCGGAAGCAAATCAACCGCTTGCGGCAATGCTTTTTCCAACTCTTCCAATTCGCCGTTCACAAAAATCCGCAACGCTTGAAAAGTTCTTGTCGCCGGATGAATTTTAAAATAACCTTTGCGCGGACATGCTCTGACAACAATATCGGCAAGCTGTTTGCTCGAAATAATTTTTTCTTTTTCTCTGAAATGGGTTATTTCTTTCGCTATTTTCCGCGCGAATCTTTCTTCTCCATATTTGAACAAAATATCCGCCAAATCTCTTTCCGAAAAACGATTGACGACATCGCTAGCCGTCAGGCCGGTTCCTAAATTGGCCTCCGTTTCGTACCGCATCACAAGCGGCTCATCTCTTAGAAACGAAAACCCCCGGCCCGACGACTCGATGTGCCAGCTGGAATATCCAAGGTCAAGTAAAATTCCTGACGCTTGATGAAAACCACGCTCTTTGGCGATTTGCGCCATTTCTCCGTAACTACCGCATACCGGAACTGCATTTGACATCTGACATCTGACATCTGACTTTAGGCGTTCAATCAAATCACGGTCTTTATCAATCGCGAGAATTTTGCCATCCGGCTTAATCCTATCCAATATGGCAAAAGTATGCCCTCCCCCGTTAGCAGTGCCGTCGATAAACAACTGCCCGGGTTTTGGACCGAATATTTCTAAAATTTCTTTTAAAAGAACCGGCTTGTGAATCATATTCCTAATTCTCTCATCCTCTCCGCTATTTCATTGCTTTGGTTTTCAACTGAATTTTTGTATTGGTTCCATTTGTCCTCGTCCCAAATTTCCACTCTGTCAAAAAGTCCGGCAACCACCACTTTCTTGCTGACGCCGGCAAATTGCCTTAAATAGTCCGGCAACACCGCCCTGCCCTGCTTGTCGATTTCCAGCGCCATCGCTCCGGAAAGCATATGCCTGCTGAACGCTCTACTATCTGATTGCGATATAGGTAATTTTGAAACTTTCTCCGCGAATCCCTGCCACGCTTTAGCCGGATACACGAACAAGCATCCGTCCAACCCTCTCGTCACCACCGCTCCCTTTTCCAAAAGCTTCCTGAACTTCACAGGAATCGCCAACCTCCCCTTTTCGTCTATTGAATGTTGATATTCGCCGATGAACATAATCTAAATTTATTGATATTTACTTGATTTTTTAGAGTTATCCACAGATTCAATGAGTTATCCCCACCTTTATCCACTTTCCACCACTTATAAACCATTATACTCCACCATTCTACAAAGTCAAACCACCAATTGTGGATAACTTATATAAAGAAAAGCTGCACAAATAAACATGGCTATAGAGATGAAACTCCATATTTGCCAATCATCTCCGCGCCAGATAAATTATCCTCTCTCATCGTCAGAAGCTTAACAGAAAATAGCGAACTCAACCTCAAAAACACTCAAATAAAATCTGAGTGTTTTTTTGGGATTCAAACAGCGCAATTTTCCTACTTCTTACTCCTCGCTCGGTAATTTATTTACTTGCGCTACGACAAGATTGGCAAATATGGAGTTTCATCTCATTCAAAAAATGCCCCTCAAGAATTTCTATTCTTGAGGGGTTAGCGAAATATTGCTATTCGCTTTTGTGGATAGCCGCAAAAACACATAGACTACTCCACCGATGATTATCGAATAAATTAAGGTAGATGCCTCGCTTGCTAACAGTGGTCTTGTCCAGCACTAATACAACGCGAAGGTAGCTATTCTGATCCGGACACACTGGTTCATGAAGAAAAACGATCGGACGGTTCTCCTGCTCTTTGGGATATTGAATCCCAAAATAGAGAGCATTGGCAGGTACCCCAAAATTCAGACACCCTTTATACAAGATTAGAAAGTAAATAT
>CAYIVQ010000026.1:1541-10935 GCA_964366905.1 uncultured Candidatus Saccharibacteria bacterium | reverse complement strand
TCTACAAAATATTTTCTACATTGGCCTCATGAAATTTAAGGGAGAAGTTTTTGAAGGTACTCACGAGCCGTTAATTTCAAAGAAACTTTTTGATACTTGCCAAGAAGTTATGGCGAAGCGCGGCAAAAAGAAAGATATTCGTAAACATCATTTTGCTTTTCTTGGCCTTTTGAAATGCGGATATTGTGGTTGCTCTATTACCGCCGAAATTCAAAAAGGACATCACTATTACCACTGCACCAAAAAGAAAGGTCCATGCCAAGAAAAGCACTTTTTGCGCGAGGAGGCACTAACCGAGCAGATCAAAAATTTTCTTCAAAAAGTTTCTTTGTCGAGTCAAGATACCGAGAAAGTTTTAGCCGAGCTTGAGAGAGACGAGGTGCAAGCAAAAGAAGAAGCTAAAACTACTGTTCAAAATCTCAAAGTGGAATTAACCGAAGTTGAGGCCAAGCTCGAAAAACTACTTGACGCTTATCTTGGTGAAGTCATCTCGGTTGACGACTACAAGGCGAGAAAAGAAAATCTCGTCACCAAAAAGGTCGAGCTTGGTGAGAAAATCAGAGATTTTGAACAAAAAGGATTGTCTTGGCTCGAACCGGCTCGTGAATTTGTTTTATCCTTGAATCAAGCCGCGAATTTAGTTGAGAACGAAAACAAAGAGGAAATGACAACATTTCTGAAAACAATCGGCTCGAACCATGTTTTAGAAAATCGCCAATTCGGTTTTGCCCCCAAAATTGAATACAAATTAGCCGCCGAGCGAAGCGAGGCGGACTCCCACAACTTGCAATTTCCTTTCTGGTGCCCGGGAGAGGATTTGAACCTCCAAGCCTTGCGGCACTACCACCTCAAGGTAGCGTGTATGCCAGTTTCACCACCCGGGCTCAATCAAGCCGATATATTTATTCCTCGACCGATTCTTCTTCACTGCTGCTAATTTCCGCGGGTTGAACCGCAACCGCCACAGCCGCGTCTTTCAAGCGAGCTCTCTTGCCTTTGGCGGTTCTGACATAGTAGAGTTTTGATCTTCTGGTTTTTGTGCTTTTTACGACTTCCAATTTAGAGATCAACGGTGAATGCAAAGCATAAGTGCGTTCCACGCCGACGCCGGCAACCACTTTTCTGACCGTAAAAGTTCCGTCTAATCCTTTCCCGTGTTTTCGCGCTATCACCAATCCGTCAAAAACCTGTATTCTTTCTTTGCCTTCTTCCTTGATTTTTTGATGCACTTTGATAACATCGCCCGGCTTAAACTGAAAATTATTTTGCGTTTGTTTGGCTGAAAATTTGGCTAGTTTATCCATATTTACAAATTTAATTATTAATATTATAACGGGTCAAATGATAGCAAAATGATTGATTGTTTGCAACCCCCGCCCGTAATAAATTCTAAGCACGAAATCCTAAATCTTAAATAAATCCCAATAACTAAAATCCAAGATCACATCGAATTTTTACTATTACTTTTCTAAACTTATTAAAAACTCCTTGAGTTCATCCGACAATTCCGACTTAAATTCCATTCTATCTCCGTTTGGCAGATTAAACGCTAAATACGATGAGTGCAAGAAATGTCTTGGCATAGTAATGGACTTGGAAATCCTCCTCCCGGCGTATTTTTTATCGCCGACAATAGGATGGCCGAGATACTTGAAATGAACCCTTATCTGATGCATCCTGCCTGTGTAAGGAGTAGCCTCAACTAAGGTAAAATCATGGTATCTGGCCAAAATCTTGAATCCAGTTCTAGCGTTTCGGGATTTGTTAACATTTCCCGAAAGCCCTTTATTTAAGCTATTAATAGCAACCTGCTTAACCCCCAAACGGCCTATGGGAACAGTTATCTCGCCTTCATTTTGACTGATATTCCCGTATGCCAAAGCAATGTATTTTTTCTCCACTTTTCTATCTTGAAACTGCTTTTTGAGCCATAAAAACATCAGCTGACTTTTAGCAACCGCCATCAGCCCTGAAGTTTCCTTATCCAGCCGGTGAACGATTCCAGGCCGTAGATTCTCTTGCCCTGAGCTTGTCGAAGGGTCTCCCACTCCCCTGATTTCCGGCCAGCGCGCCAAAAGCCCATTCACTAAAGTGCCTTTTTTATGAGTATGACTCTGGTGAACCACTAATCCGGCAGGCTTATCTATCACCGCGAAATCCTTGCCGTCAAAAACTATGCCGAATTTTATAGTGCTATCCGGCTCCAAGCTTGCCGTTTCCGGTTCTTTCGCGCGCCCCTCAACAACATCTCCAATTTTCAATATATAATCTTTTCCGGTGATTTTGCCATTAACCTTAACCTCGCCTTCTTTTATCAAATCTTGAAAATATTTTCGCGAATATTCTTTGATTGTGAGAGAGAGAAATTTATCAACACGTCCGCCTTGATCGTCCGTGCCGATTTTAATGGAAAATTTTTGAGTAGTCATATCGCATCGCTTTGCGCGCTTCTTTCATTACTTTTTCCGATTCTTCCACCGCCTTTTCCGTGCCTTGTTTCAAAACAAGCGCCAGATAATTCTTGTCTTTGGCAAGCTCTGCCCGCGCTTCGCGGATAGGATTCAAAAAATGATTTATAACTTCCGCAAGATCGCTTTTGAATTCCACATATCCTTTGCCTGTATATTCGCTTTCTATTTCTTTGATACTTTTTCCGGAAAACAGATGATACATGATTAAAAGATTGGATACCGCCGGCTTATTGTCCAAATCATAAACAATCTCTTTGCCTGAATCGGTGACAGCGGTTTTGATTTTCCGAACCACATCGTCTTTTGAATCAGAAAGAAATATTGAATTGCCTCTGGACTTGGACATCTTCTGCTCCGCGTCCAGACCCATCAGTCTGGGAGTTTTGGATAAAAGCGGTTCCGGAATTTTAAAAACCGGCGCGAATGTACTGTTAAACTTTCTTGCAAGATGCCTTGTTTCTTCCAGATGAGGTAGTTGATCCTCGCCCACAGGCACAATGTCGGCGTTGAAAGCTAAAATATCGGATGCTTGAGACACCGGCATATTAAGCATCCCCAAAGACATGATTCCTTTGCCTGTCGCCCGAGTTTCTTCCTTAATAGTAGGATTATCAGATGCCTTGCCGACCGAAATTAGCATTGATAAATACATAAATAATTCCGACAGCGCCGGCACGTGGGATTGCAAAAAAATAACCGATCTGTCCGGATTGATTCCGCAAGCCAAATAATCAAGCAGTAATTCAAAAACATTACTTTCAACTTCCTTGGTTTCCAGTCTGTCCGTTAAAACCTGATAATCGGCGATTATGATAAATACCTCATTGCCTTCGTTCTGAAGTTTTATTCTATTTTCCAGCGACCCGACAAAATGGCCTAAATGCAAATGCCCCGTCGGCCGGTCACCGGTTAAAATGCGTTTTCCGGTCATAAAATTATTTTTACAAATTTACGCTTCCCAGCCTGTGCAACTTCTCCTCCTTTAAATTCAATCAGCTTGCCCCAGTCTTTTCCAACCGTGCCGTCAATCTCCACTCCGCCTTGTTCGACAAGCCGTTTGGCTTCGCCTTTGCTTTTCGAGATTCCGGATTCAACCAGCAAGTCCGCCAAAGATATAGGATTAGCGGAAATTTTATGCTCGGCAATTTCTTCCGGCAATTCTTTCTTGGAAAAAACTTTTTCAAATTCTGCCGCGGCATTCTCCGCCGCTTCTTTAGAATGATACAAAGCGACTATTTTTTTACCTAACTCCATTTTAATATCGCGCGGGTTGGCGCCTTCATTCAATCTTTTTTCATAACCATCAAGCTCATCCTGCGACACATCCGCGCACAGCCAGAAATATTTCAAAATCAATTCGTCTTTGATAGCCATAATTTTGCCGAACATGTCGTTTGGCTCGTCCACAATCGTTATGACATTCCCCCAGCTGGTAGACATTTTTCTGCCGTCCGTTCCTTCAAGCATTTGCGTTGTCAGAATATCTTGCTCCGGATGGCCATATTGCTTTTGAATGGCGCGCCCCGCCATCACATTAAACAGCTGGTCAAAGCCCCCGACTTCCACATCGGATTTAACCACTACGCTGTCATACCCCTGCATAAGCGGATAGAGCATTTCTCGCATACTGACATCTTCGCCTTTGTCTATGCGGTCTTTGAAATTGCGCCGGGAAGCCATCTGCTGGAAAGAAAAACAATCGGCCAATTCGTTTATATCTTTTAGACTCAATTTTTCAAGCCACTCGCTATTGTAGCGCAATTCAACTTTGTTCATGTCTAAAATTTTCCCAAGCTGTTTGGCATAATCCCGCATATTCTCTTGAACCTGTTCTTTGGCGAGTGTCGGCCGCTTTGAAAGCTTGTCGGAAGGGTCGCCGATTGTCGCCGTAAAATCTCCGATTATTAAAACAATTTGGTGCCCTAAATCCTGAAACACTTTCAGCTTTCGTAACGGGATTGACCTCCCTAGATGAATGTTTGGTCCGGTCGGATCAATGCCAAATTTCACCCGCAGTTGTCTGCCGGATTTCAACGCCTGCTCCAGATGCTCTTTCACTATCACATCTTCCACTCCCCGGATAAGCAATTCTTCAATTTTTCGCAAATCAGTATCTATCTGCATGGGTCAAGCATAGCAAAAGAATCGGAGAAAATAAAGAGCTGGGAGAACACTATTGTTATAGAGGAAGACCGCGCAATACGAGCCCTAAAACATCAAAAGGAGAATTTATATTCAAGCTATTATTCACGCTCACCGATATGCTTTGTGATTTTTGCGCGTTGCCGGCGAAATCATAGGCCAAAGCGTAAATGCTATAAATACCATTTATAAATCTCGTGGAATTCCATGAAAAATTATAAGGAGCCGAATAAAGAACTTTGGCGTATCTGCCATTGATATAAAATCTCACTTGCCTTATTCCTATATTATCAGAAGCGGCAGCGGAAAAATTCACATAAGCGCCGGAAACCATGACTCCTTCCGACGGCGATGTTATGCCAACTGTCGGCAATATATTATCAACCATCACTCCCACCGGCTCGGAAAAACCGAAGTTGCCGAATTCATCATACGCCTTTAATCGTATGGAATGCGCGCCATTGGTCGTTGAAGCTGTATCCCACGAAATCTTTTTCAGGGAACTGACGGCTGAGACAACTGCCGGGGTTTGGCTGTCATCCACGTAAACCTCCGCCTTATTCACAACTACTTTGCTTTTATTCACGAAAGTTATATCAATCTTTTTGCCGACAACCGCGTTGTTTTTTGGAACGGATATCGCGATAACCGGATTGTTATTAACGCGCGCGATTATGGATTCTGACCGAACGGCATTGCCAGCTTTATCTATCGCCTCCGCTTGCAAAGTATGGCTGCCATTAGTGGTTAAAGTGGAATCCCACAATACTTGATACGGCGATTGATATGCTGTTTTAAGGATTCTGCCATCAAGATAAAATTTAACTTGCCCAACGCCTGTGTTATCAGAAGCATCAGCGGAAATCGCTACGGTTTTCCCGCTGACAGAAGAATTATTCATTGGAACGGCTATAGATACCGACGGCGGCAGATTGTCAACCATAATTGTCACAGGTTCTGAAATGCCTGTATTGCCCAGCCCATCGCTCGCTTTTGCGCGAATAATGTGGTCTCCATTAGTCATGCCGATAGTATTTAAAGTCGCGCTGAACGGACTGATGGTATCTGTCACGAAAGGAGCAACATCGTTGTCTTTATAAAAACCAACATTCGCGGCGACCGCTTTCCCGCCAGTTTGGGTTGTTATATTAATCGCGCCCCGAACAAAACTCTGGGCTTTGAGCGATAATATTGAAATAATCGGACTGTTCATTACTCTGATTGCCACGGGCAATGATTGCTTTTCATTCCCTATTTGATCATAAGCTCTCGCGTAAAAAACATGCGTTCCATTCACGACTTGCGTGGAATCCCAATTGAATTGATAAGGGCTAACAGTGATTGTTTTCACAGCTCTGTCAGCCAAATAAAACACTATTTGTTTTACTGAAATATTATCGGAAGCGATAGCGGAAATATTAACAGTTTTCCCGGACACTGTCGCGCCGTTTGTTGGTCCGGAAACAGACACTTCCGGCAATATGTTATCCGCGTTCACAGTTACGATTCCGGATAAGGCGCTGTTGCCAGAGGCATCATACGCTTTGGCGTGCAGTTGGTATGAAACACCCCGCGTCAAAGGCACGCTCCATCTGCAACTGTAGCTTATCAACGCATCGCTACATTTCAATTGATTATTAACATAAAATTCAACTTTGCTTATTTTTTTATCATCGGTCGCCAAAGCTTCAATCATCACATAGCCAGCAACCGCCGCGCCGGAAAGAGGAGAAGTTATGGAGACAGCGGGAGGAGCGATATCCGGAGAACCGTTATCAATGTTTACGACGCGCGCGGGAGACGAAGAAGCATTGTCTGCCTTATCAATCGCCCTGGCAAAAATAGTGTGCCTGCCGTTTGTCGTTTTGATTGTGTCCCAATTAATACTGAACGGCGCGGAGGTGTCGGTGCCCAAAAGTATATTATCATCGCGATAAAAATTAATTTTGCCTATGCCAATATTATCAGAGGCGGAAACTGAAATCACTATACTGCCGCTCGCCGTGGAGTTATCCTGCGGAGCGCTTAAATTAACAATTGGGAATACATTATCAATTGTAACGGCAATTTCAGTTGAAATGGCGGAATTCCCGGCGACGTCATACGCTTTGGCGCGCAAAGTATGGCGGCCGTCTTGAAACGTTTTCGTATCCCATGCCGTTCCGAACGGAGAATTCAAATCTGTTGAAAATGGCACCGTCCCATTATCCGAATAAAATTCAACTCTCGCCACTCCGATATTATCAGAAGCCGAAACGGATATATCCGCGATACCGCCTAAAACAGCACCGTTAACCGGACCGGAAATCGCCACTCTGGGTAAAATAGTATCAGCAGTTTCTTTCACGGTAAAAGCAACTTGAGGCGCTGTGGCATTATTGCCTGCCGAATCATACGCTTTGGCTCGCAAAGTATGCGCCCCGGCCGGTAATGCCAATGTATAACCGTAAGGAGAAGATGTATCTATATAAAACGGCTGTTGATCTGAATCTTTATAAAACTCAACTTTCCAAACGCCGATATTATCCGAACTTGAAACGGAAACAAAAACAGGGCTGTCTATCAAAGCGCCGCTAAGCGGAGCGGTCATTTGTATTGATGGCAGAGTCGTATCCGTTAAGTTCCCCACTGATACGGCAATAATCGCTTCTTTTTGATTGTTCAACAGATCATATGCTGTGACTTTTAAATAATTTGTTCCGTTTGGAAGCGCGGTTGTATCCAAATTAAACTCATAAGGAGCGGTTGTGTCGCTGGCCAAAAAAATATAATTGCCAAGCACGCTTTTATAAAAATCAACTTTTTTAATGCCTGAATCATCAGAGGCGCTCGCCGTAACTTTAATTGTTCCAGAAACCGACGTATAATTTGTCGGAGATAGAAAAGAAACTGTCGGGGGGATGATGTCGCCCTGCGTAAGCTCTATGTCAAGCGCGAGCTCGTTGCTATTTTGGCTTAAAACCTGAATTTTAGCTTTAGTCAGCGGATCGACAAATGATTCGTTTACCGATAAAGCGACAGTTGATGAACTGCTTGGCGGAGTGGGGTCTATCAAAAGCGAACCGCTTCCGGTTACTTGAGTGTTTTGAGTATGCAAAAGTCCGCCGGCATAAACATTGCTGGTCGGCCGATACGCGAAAAAATTAGCGTCAAAGCCGATTGGCCGGCGATATTCCACGAAAAGATTATCATTTGAAGCGCGCTGGATTTTTAACGCTTTCAGACCGGAAGTCAACGTTTCCAACGGCTCCAAAATATAAGTGCCGTTTGCAGTGATCGTTTTGATATTTGATTCGCCAAACCATCCGAGATAATCCTTGTGAAGCGCGTTAAGGTGGCCGTTGACATTACTCGCTCCCATAGTGCTGTAAAGATCTCCGTATTCTTGCGAAACACATCCGGACGAACCGACTATTCCTGACTTGCAATCCAAGAAATTGGCGTGTCTTAAGCCGAATCCATGGCCGAATTCATGCCCGACCCTTCCGGCAAAAAGCCTGTCTGCTATCACCCACGCGACGGACATATTAGCCGATCCATCGGGCGTTGGATAACCATTGTATTTCCCGACCGTTCCCTGCCCGCCGAAACTGCAGGAAGGACCCATTGGAGCGATGATCAGCATCCTGTCATATTTGGTAAAATCAACATTAGCGTTCGCGACCTTCATTGATTCCGTTAGCACTGTATTAGTCGAACAAGTCTGGCTGATGGGGATAGTATACCAGCCAAAAACATCTCCGGAAAAACTGACCTTTCCGTAAGACACTTCGTAAAAATAACTGTCGACTTTGTTAAACACCATGTCAGCTATGTACTCTTTCGTCAAACTTGGCTGAACGGTATTCTGAAAATTCACCAAAAGAACAAGCGTTCTCTGAACGCCAAAAGCGTCTGCTACCGCCGCGTAAACGGCATTGAAAAATCCGCTCCCTTGATTATCCGATAAAATTTTTATACTTCCCTCTTTCTCGGCATCAACGAAAAAATTATCATCCAAACGTAGGCCATCTATTTTTACTTTCGTGCTGGACACAAGTTCTTGCGGGATGCCGCCGGAGAAATAAAGATTAATGTGCTCCCCTTTTGAAGTGACAAGTGTGTATTGGTCTCTGGCCGACTCGTCCACCAGATCTATATGCATAACCTGCAATACACCTTCAACCTGATCGCGCGACTCAACGCAATTTCTGGTAATATCGCCGAATAGTTCGTATTCCTTCGGGGTCAGCAAAAACTGTTGAGCCGTTTTCGGACTGCGCTGGATTGCTTCGATCAACAACGGCTTTCTTGAAGCAGACAGTTTTTGAAGTTCGGTGATATTTTCGGCGCTTCGCTGTTTTTGGTAATTTTGGCGCTCTTTGTAAATATCGCGATTGGCGCCGTCGAGCAAAGAGATAACTAAAGATTCCCTTTCCGGATCGGGCAACCGGCCAAACACATCAACCTGCGCCCGTTCGCAAGAAAAAACCGCCCCCAAAGATGGAGACGGTTTTCTATCTGACGCAAAATCATAATCCAAAGGCAATCTTCCACTCAACGCCAAAAACACAACAATAACAACCGCGAATCCTATAGGAATTAAAAGAATTGCTTTTTTCAAGGCGTGTCAGAAGACAATAACTAATATAAACTAATCACAAACTACAGGTTTTGTAGATATAAGCATTCAAACGAAGTATATCCAAGATATTAGTCGCGCCGTCCATATTGAAGTCATAGCGTTTATTGTAAACGGCGCCGTTTGTTTGAGAATTATTTGATATCAATATCGTATCTCC
>CAYIVQ010000026.1:0-1441 GCA_964366905.1 uncultured Candidatus Saccharibacteria bacterium | reverse complement strand
GTATCTCCAATTTCTATTAATCCATCATCGTTAATATCAGCTGGCCAAGCATTGACACCGCAAGCTTTTGCTGGGTCCGTGCCGACAAATGATTCTATCCTGTCTGCAAACCCGTCTCCATCGGTATCTGTGTCTGTGACACTTAGCGAATTGGTCGTGGTAAAAGTGCCGTCAAAACTTGCCGATACGCCGATATTCGTGTCTTTGGATTTGGCGCGGTAATGGTAAGTGGTATTAGGAGTTAAACCGGATAAATTTATTACGTGATGAACTTGCATCATATTTACTACCGGAGTGCTATTTGCGCACGGGCACGGAGACGCGCCAAATTCTACCTGGCTGTCTGTCGGAATATTTGTCATCCAATCAATTGACGCGGAAAAAGGAGAAATATTCATAACCCGCGCGGAGCTAATTTGCAAAGACGGGATTGTTGGATTAGTCGTCGTTATTGGTGTCGCTATAGCGCAAGTTTTGCCGAAATATTTATACACAATATCAACATCCGCTTGATTTATTAAATCATTAGCGCTCAAATCTAGACGAGCAACATAACTCCCGCCAATTTTATTAAGAATGCTCTGCACATCAAAAATATCTATTTTTTTGCTATTATCAATATCCGCCGGCCAGGCATTTGCTCCGCAAGCAACTTTCGGGTCCGTGCCGACAAACGCTTCTATTCTATCGCTAAATCCATCCCCGTCGGTGTCCGCATCCACAATATTCGGCGAAACTGTAGTAGTAAATATTTGGTTTTCGCTTGTATAGCTAAGATTTCTGTTGAGATCTTTGGATTTAACGCGATAATAATAAGTGGTTGACGGGACAAGACTAGAAAGATTGACTGCGTGATTTAAGCTTAATGCTGGCATCACAGGCGTGCCATTCGGACACGGACACGGAGAAGTGCCGAATTCCACTTGCCCATCCATAGGATGATTAGTCATCCAATTTATTGTGGCTGAAAAAGGAGTGATATTAGCTACATTAATAATAGCTGTGATTTGAACTCCGGACGGGATTTGGACTGAAGTTGTAGTTGCGGTAGTTGTCGTAGTAGTAGGCGCAGTCGTTTGCGTCGGAATTGTTGTCTGTGTCATTTGGCTCACTACTTTTACAAGATAATTCCCCGCCGCCCAGCCATCGGCGCCGTTGTCAAAGTCAACTCTCCACCACCAATAACCGCGGGAATATATCGGGCCTTCCAAAACAGCGCCTTGGGAATTATATGTTTGAGTGCCAACAATGGCGCCGGAAAGGCTTGGTTCGGATCTGACATTAACTTTGGTTGAGGTATATCCTCCAATTTTGATTTTATCTCCAACGGAAAACTTTATGACTGGCACCGGCGGCTTAATAGAAGCGGTAGAGCGTCTTTGAGCGACCGCGCCGTCTCTTTCAACAACTACTTTAGGATAATAAGTGCCGGATGATGGAT
>CAYIVQ010000025.1:0-11134 GCA_964366905.1 uncultured Candidatus Saccharibacteria bacterium | reverse complement strand
AGCGAGTAAAGCGCCGCCGATAAACAACGATAAGCCGACAAATAATAATTTATTAGATCTATCAGGTTCTGTATTCTGGATAAAACGCCAATTTTTGTTTAATACAAGTTTCCCCGCCCACAACAAAAATAAAATATAAATTAAAACTTCTAAAAGAGTGGCCGGCAGACCAAAAACTTTGAATCGTATGAGATAAGCCGGGAGAAGAAAAATAACGGAGAAAACGGCAAAATATATTATTTTATTTAAGAAAACCGCCATTTTATTTGATACTCTGGATTAGGAAATGATATTTTTTGTGCGCCTTTATTATATTTGTAGCCAAAGGATCCCACTGCCAACCCGATACAAAAAATATCATTTCCTAATCCAGAGTAATTCATCAGCTTTTAACCTTAATACTCCGCAAAAGTTCAATTATATCCTCTTTAGTTATTCCTTTTGTTAAATACATAAAAACAAAATAAACCGCGATTCCTAAAGGAAATAAAATTAAAAAGCTTTGCGAGGGGAAGACTAGTAAAACAAAATACATACATAAAGACCCTAAAATAGCTTTGCTAAAAACACGTAAATCCGGCAGATAGCCGATGGTTTTATAAATAATCAAAAACATCAGAAAGGAAACAAAAATTTCCGTGGCGGCAGTCATCCAAGCGGCGCCCAAATAAGAATACTTCCAAATGAAATATAGATTGCCTAAAATATTAAATATTGCCGCCGCTCCATACACATACATAACTTCTTTTTGTTTATGTATGGCGATAATCGCATTGCCGAATAATGATCCGAAGAATATAAATATCATGGCAAACATCAATACCTGAAACGGTTCTGACGACTGCTCAAATCCGGAGCCGGAAATAATATTCATAATTTGAGGCGCCAGATAAATCCCGCCGACCGCCAAAGGAATACCGACAACAACTAAAAAATCAAATGTTTTCTGAAATACAGATTTGAATTTATTAATATCCAGCACAAAATAATTCGATAAAAGCGGCATTACAAGCCCGACAAACATAGCGGGGAAGAATATGATATTTTCCAATATTCTATAAGCTACATTATAAATACCGACATCTTCCGACGGTTTCAACAGGGAAAGAATAATAGTGTCTCCTTTAAAATAGATCAAAACTAAAACCGAAGACACCGCTAGCGGCCAGCTTTCTTTTAATATGGCTTTAATTTTTGAAAGCCGCGCGAGATGAAAACGAAGCTTTGTGTATTTTCTGGCAAAATAATAAATAATCGCGAAATTAAAAGCGCTGCCAAAAACAAATGCCAAAACAAAATATTGCAAGCCGGCATGTGTTTTATAGAGATAAAAAACGAGCGCCAACTGGATCACCCGCGCGGAAATATCAGCAAGCGCCGGAATAAGCGTTTTTAAATGTTTTTGGAACACTCCCATCAACACTTGAGAAAGCGACAAGAAAGCGATCCCCGGCACAGCGACAAGAACGCCGATTTTTGCTTGAAATGAGTATGGGGTGAAAAATACTATTAAAAGAGAAATTCCTAAAAACAATATCAGTAAAATAGTCCTCGCTATAAACGCGTTGGCTATTATTGATTTTTCATCGGCATCAGGTTTTGAGATCTCCCTGGTTAAAATATTATAAAGCCCGAAATCGGCAAATACCGAAAATATATATAAAAAAGCGAAAATAATACTATAATCTCCAAATCCTTCCAAACCAAGCCCTCTTGTAATAAACGCGAAGGATACTAATCCAAGCGCGCTGGCAGTCACCCTACCAACAATAGAGATCAGGAAATTTTGCGCGATCTTTTGTTTGAGCATGATTAGAACCTATCTGTCATTTTTTTTCTTAAATACCATCCACTGTTGGATAATAGAGAATGATGTTGTCGCCGCCCAATACAAAGCCAACCCAGCCGGCAAGGTATATGAGATAACAGTAGTCATAATAGGCATCATGTACGTCATTTGTTTAGACATTGATGTCGCGAAGTCATCTTGTTTTTGATCGGTTGCCATCATACGGTGACCGCTCCGCTCGCCGGACTCGCGGGTTGCCGGGGGGCGGTGCTTCATTTGCTCGTCCAACACCATCTTTGACTGATAAAATTGCAGGCCGCCCGCAATTACGGCCAAAATTATATTTTTCTTGGATGATATATCAATTAATCCTAAAAACATATGGTTTATTTTACCTGGATTAGACATAAAACCATATAAATAATCCAGACTCCCATCATTAAACCCGGCTAAAAATACTCTGTATAAAGCGATAAGAATTGGGAGTTGGATTAGAATCGGGAGACAACCTGAAAGCGGGTTAACTTTTTTTTCTTTATAAAGAGCCATAACTCGCTTCATTTGTTCTTCTTTGTTGTGTTTGTACTGCTCTTGTGTTTTTTTTATTTCCGGCTGGATAGCGGACATCTCTTTCTGTGCTTGAATGCTTTTCTTTGACAAAGGATAAAGCGCCAACCGAATAAGAATAGTAAGAATAATGATGGCGACGCCTAAATCATGAAAAGCTACTGTTTGATATAAAAATATCAAAAGATTAAATAATGGTTTATATA
Organism: uncultured Candidatus Saccharibacteria bacterium; assembly: GCA_964366905.1. Classification (GTDB taxonomy): domain Bacteria; phylum Patescibacteriota; class Minisyncoccia; order GWC2-36-17; family WO2-46-25; genus CAYIVQ01. Next base: position 8,572 of record CAYIVQ010000025.1, on the reverse strand, counting down.
ATATTTCGTTAAAAATAAAAGTTATCATAATGGATCATAACCACCTTCATGCCAGGGATGGCATTTAATCAAACGTCTTGCTCCGAAAAGAGCACCTTTAAAAATTCCATAATTTTCTATAGCTTGATATGCGTACTGCGAACATGTCGGATAAAATCTGCATTTTTGATAATATATGCCTCTACTAAATAAACCATGGTTAGGGGATATGGTTTTTTGATATGCTCTGATTAAAAATAAGATTGTTTTCTTCACCCCCACACCAAACGAGTTTATATTTTCATGATGATTTAATTTAGTCATCAACTTGAGAATTTTCACTCGCAGTTTTATTATATTTCGACATTCTACCCTCCACACAAAACTCGTTATGGTGTGGGGGTTCATATTTTCCCAATTAATTCCATAGCCGCTTTCTTAAAATCTTTAAAATCCATTCCGACAGCGGTTTTTTTAGCAACAATCACAATATCATAACCGGACGGCATTGAATTTATCTCTTTTTTAACAATCTCTCTGAGTCTCCTTTTCATTTTATTCCTCACAACGGCTTTATTGGATACCTTGCCGCTGACAACAAAACCAAATCTATTTAAACCTAAGGAGTTAAAAGTGTATTTCAATAAAAAAAAGTGGTTTGAAACAAACCTTCCTTTTTGAAAAACAAGGTTAAAATCCTTTGTTTTTAACAGTCTGTTTTGTTTTTTCAGCAATATTTTATAAAAAAATTATACTGTGAGTTTGTGCCGGCCTTTTTGCCTTCTTTTACTTACTACTGATGATCCGGCTTTAGATCTGGTTCTTTTAAGAAAACCGTGTTTTTTCTTTCTCTTCTTTGTTTTTGGATGATAGACTTTTGACATAAAAGATTGTTAATTATATGCTAGGATGATAACAAATAAAGAGTTAATCAGTCAATTACAAACACAACACACAGGTAATCAACAGGATATCCACATACTTATAAACAAATTTGTTGTTTTTAGATGGTTTTATTAGGTTTGAACTAATATTTGGTTGTGATATAATCCAGAAACAAATTTAAATCTTATGGAAATAAATGAACTTTGGCAATATGTGCTTTCAGAGGTGGAGTTAAATCTAACGAAAGCAACATTTAACACATGGTTCCAGCATACCGGTATAAATTCCATAGAGAATGGGGTGGTGGTTATTTCGGTGCCGAATTCTTTCGCTAAAGAATGGCTAGAAAATAAATTCAATAAATTCATTCTCAAATCAATAAGAGACATTCATCCGGAGATAAAAGAGGTTAAATTCTTTATATCATCATCTTCAAAAGATTACATTACCCAAATAAAGAAGAAAAAACCGCAGGAAAAAGAGTTTATTTCAGAAGACAGCCAATTGGATTTTGGGAATGTTGATAAAGAAACGAATTTAAACCCAAAATACACTCTTGATGATTTTATAGTAGGATCGTCAAATGAGTTGGTTTATGCCGCCGCTCTGTCTATTATTAAAAATCCCGGCACTGTTTATAACCCATTATTCATATATGGCGGTTCGGGGCTTGGGAAAACCCACTTACTCCAGGCGATAGGGAATGAGATCACCAGGCTTTATAAAGATAAAAAAGTTAAATACGCTTCTTCTGAAAAATTCACAATAGATTTAGTCGCCGCGATACAACACAAAGAAACCGAGAAGTTTAAAGATTCGTACCGTAAAAATGACTTATTAATCATAGATGATGTTCAATTTATAGCCGGGAAAGAAAAAACACAAGAAGAGCTTTTCCATACATTTAATAGTTTATATGAAAAAAATAAACAGATAATTATGAGTTCCGATAGGCAGCCAAAAGCCATTCCTTCGCTTGAGGATAGGTTAAGATCGCGTTTTGAAGGGGGAATGATGGCTGATGTCGGATATCCGGATTATGAAACCCGCTTAGCTATTCTCAAAACAAAGGCGATAAAAAAACAAATAACACTATCAGATGATGTTTTTGAATATATCGCCAGTAATTTCCAAAAAAATGTGAGGGAATTGGAGGGAGCGTTAAATAAAGTGATAATTCAGGCGAAAATTTTAAATAAAACCGTAAATATAGATGATGTCAAAAAAGCGCTGCTTCCCGTGATTAGCCCGCCGAAAAGAAATATCAATATAAAACAAATCATACAGGTTGTTTCTGATTTTTATGACGTGAATGAGAAACAATTATTCTTAAAAACCAGAAAGCAAGAGGTTGTAAAACCGAGGCAGATTATTATGTTTTTATTAAGAGAAGAATTAAAATTCTCTTATCCGCAAATCGGCACAAAAATAGGGGGGAGGGATCATACGACTGTTATGCACGCGTGCGATAAAATAGAAGAAACTATAAAAAAAGATAATATATTAGCTGATGAGATTAATTTAATCAGACAAAGTTTATATACTAATTAGAGATGTGGATAAGGTTGTGGAAAAGATTTTAGATGTAGTGTTGATAAAGTGTTTATAAAAATATTTATTTAATTAATTAAAATAATAATTAATATTATAAAGGTTTTATTAGTAATTTATTAATATACTTATTCACATATTAATGAGTTAAAAAAGTCGGTTAAATAAATAAGAATTCGGACTTATCAACAGATTTTTCGTATATAACTATAACAACAAATTAATTAAATAAAATATTAATAAATTTATGAAAGTCATTTGTTTACAGGAAAATTTAAAAAATAATCTTGGTATTTTAGAAAGAATATCATCTAAAAATTCTACGATGCCGATTTTAAACCATACACTTCTAAAAACAGAAGATGGTTTTTTAAAAACATTCGCCACTGATTTGGAAATCGGAGTAGAAATACAAATACCTTGTAAAATAGAAAGTAAAGGTGAAGTTGTGTTGCCTGTTAAATTATTATTAAATTTTATAAATAATTTACCTACAACAAAAATAACCATTAAAAGCGATAATGGAAAAGTTATATTAGAAGGAGAGGGTTTAAAAACAAATATACCAACATTAAATAAAGATGATTTCCCGATTATACCCAAAATAAAACCAATACATTTAATAACTATTAATCCAAATATATTAAAAACAAGTTTAAGTCAAGTATTGAATTCAACAGCTATATCACCATCAATACCGGAAATCTCTGGTATTTTATTTAATTTCCAACAAGATGTATTGAAAATAGTTTCTACTGATAGTTTTAGATTATCAGAGAAAATAATTTATCAAAAAGATAATTACACAACAAAAGACGAATGTAAATTTATATTACCCCAAAAAACAGCAAATGAATTAGTAAGAAGTATAAATCAAATAGAAGATGTTGAAATAGAATTAGATCAAAACCAAATATTATTCAAATTAAAAAACATAAACATCATTTCAAGAATTATAACTGGAGAATATCCGAATTACGAACAAATCATCCCTAAAAAAACAAAAACCAACATCTTATTAGATAAAAATGATTTTGCGGCTAAAATAAAATTAGCCAGTTTATTCTCATCAAAAATCAATGACGTGAAATTTATTATAAATCCGGATGATGGAGTATTAGAGATTCAATCATCATCCCCAGATAAAGGTGAATTTAATTCTATCATTAAAACAGAAATTAACGGAGAAGGTTTTGAAGTTGTTTTTAATTATAAATACATTCTTGACGGATTAAATAATATTTATGACGATGAGATTATGTTTGAAATGAACGGTCCGGCATCGCCGTCGATAATTAAATCAAAAACAAGTAATTATAATTACGTTGTTATGCCCATAAAAACTTAAAAAATATTTTAATATGTTTATTTCTCTTAAAAAAATACTCCCATCAACGCTTAAGACAAATAAAATACACAATCAAATAAATAATATTGATAGCTGTATTAAAATTGAGGAAATTATTAAAAATTTTTTAAATAAAAAAAACACCTTAAATATTAAAGTTGAAATGTATAAAAATAAAATCTTATTTTTAAGAACTAATAATTTTTCTATTTCCAGCGAATTAAAACTAAAAGAAGAAAAATTAAAAAAAGAAATCTCTAAACAAGGTATTTTAGTTGATCAAATAAAATTTATATCTTAAATTACTTGATAATAATAATACTCTGACTCCCTGTATTATCATATTGATCTGATACGTTGACTATAAGAGTATGTTCTCCTTTTAATATGTTATCAGTATCAATATAAGCTTGATACGGATAATTAAAATCCGATTCCACCAACTCGCCGTCGATATAAAAATCAACTTCCTTTATTTTAAATTTAGAGATAATATCCGTTTGTACGTTAATATTTATAATATTTGATATATCTTGATAATTAATCAATGATGAAATATTAACTTTTGGCGCGTTTTCTTCCGTATGGATATCATCGTATTCAGTCGGCGCCAACTCCTGGATTGTTAAAAATGTTTTATTTTCATAAATCCATTTTTGCGCGGCATTTTCCCAATTATCATATTGATAATCATCCCAAGGGCTTATCGGAGCGCTTCCCAAAGGATTATTTTTATCAACATAATATAAAATATTATGAACTTGCTGGAATAACACCTCTTTAACTTTATAAGGAGGTGTTTTTGGTGTCGCCAGTTTTTTCGAGTCGCTGTCAATTTTTACATTTTTACCCCCCACATAATTACCGTTAAGCATCGGTTTAGAGCTGGTTATCGGATTTGGGGGTGTGAATTTTTCATCAACCCCGGTTTTTTCAATAACTTTTTTCATAAATTCATGAAATATCGGACCGGCGGCCGCAATCCCGGCCCCGCCTTTTTTCATCGGAGTACCATTATTATTACCAACCCATACTGTCGTGGAAATATAAGGAGTGTAACCGACAACCCAAGCATCTCTGTATTTTTGAGTCGTCCCTGTTTTTGCCGCTACATCAACTCCGTCAAAAAATAAATAACTCTTTTCGCCGAAAACAGGCGCTCTTAAATCATTATCAGATAATATATTATTCATAGTTCTGGCGATGTTTTCATCAAAAACCTTTTTCGGTTTTTTATTCCATTTTTCAATTATATTCCCGTTGCCGTTTTCAATTTTTAATATAAATGAAGTTTCATTTTTGACACCGTCATTAGCGAACACGGAATATGCCGAAGCCATTTCCAAAGGCACCACTTCTCCTCCCCCAAGCACCAAAGATAATCCAAAACGACTCCTGTCTTTTAATGTGCTTATTCCCATTTCTTCCGCGAGTTTTATTGTATCTTCGATTCCAGCAAGATAAAGCGTTTTAATAGACGGCACATTAAGTGATTGCGCCAACGCGCTTTTAACAGCTATCGGCCCTCTGAATTTATCGTCATAATTTTCCGGTTTATAACTTTCTTCCGGATTGGTTGAAAATTCAGTGGGAACATCGAATAATACAGTTTCCGGCGGATACCCTTTTTTGAAAAGTTCCGCGTATGCGAACGGCTTAAAAGCCGATCCCGGTTGTCTGTTTTTCGAAGTAGCAACATTAAAATTACCGTCGTTTTCCACATCAAAATAATCTCTTGAGCCTACCATAACTAAAATTTGCCCTGTTTTCGGATCAACAGCGGTAAGCGCGGCGTTTTTAGCGCCATATTTTTTTTCGTTTTCCGCGGCAATTTTAGATACAACTTCCTCCGCGTTTTGTTGGAGTTCATAATCAAGTGTTGTGTAAACTTTCAGCCCGCCTTTTTCAACGAAATTAGCCCCATACTTGCTTTCCAGATAGTCTTTAACATACATAACAAAATGCGGAGCTAATATATTGGCAGTTTGTTTTTTAAACACCAACTCATCATTTTTAGCCGCTTCAAATTCTTCTTGTTTTATAAAGCCCAATTTAAACATTCTTTCCAATATCCAATTTTTTCTGTTTATTAACTCGTTTTTATATTGGCCATACGGAGAATAATGGCTGGGCGCTTTTGGTAAGGCGGCGAGCAAAGTCGCTTCATTTAATGTGAGATCACCAGCATGTTTATCAAAAAACGTTTGCGCTGCGGATTCCGCCCCGTAAGCGTTGGATCCGTAAGGAATTTGATTGAGATAAAATTCAAAAATCTCGTCTTTTGTGTATTTTTTTTCTATCTTTATCGCCAGCACCGCCTCCTTTACTTTTCTTGTCACGGTTTTTTCCGGTTTAAGAAATGCGTTTTTTATCAGTTGCTGGGTGATGGTGGATCCACCCTGAGAAATTCTCTTATTTAACAAATCCACGATAAAAGCTCTGGCTATTGATTTAAAATCCAAACCGCTGTGTTCGTAAAAATTAAAATCCTCGGCGACTATTGTGGCATCTTTAAGATGTTGGCTTATATTTTTCGATGGGATTATGGTTCTGTTTTCTTCCCCGTGAATTTCATATAATAAAGTTTTCCCAGTCCTGTCATAAATTTTCGTCGATTCGGCGAATTTAACCTGACTGATTCCCATGGGGTCTGGCAAATTCCTGATGATATATAAAAACCACATCGTTCCGCCGATGCCGGCAAGTAAAAATAAAACCAAGAAAAAAACAACCAATCTCCAGATTATTTTTGTTTTTTTCTTATGCGAATATTTGTAGTCGCTTTTTTTCGGCATACATAATATGAATGGATAATATTAAACCATATAAATCACAAAAATACAAAACAAAAAATAGGGGTTGACATGTTTCTTTAAGTTGCTAAAATATCATCGATTACAATTAAATTAATAAAAACAATATGCCAAAGAAGCAAAAAGTTTCCGATGAAAATAACTTAGAAGAAACTAATGATGATGAATTTTTACCGGATGATAAAAAAGATGATGATTTAGAATCATGGGAAGACGACGATGAGGAAGAAGAGAAAGAAGAGGAAGAAGAAGCAAAAGAAGAAGACAATAACCTCGAGCTTTATAAAAACAATCTGCAAGACAACTACGAAGTCGAAGAATACTAATAGGACTTACGCGCTTAAGCAGATGGCCAGTCAATTTTAAACATTATCTGCTCAAGCCGCAAGGGTTTGCCCAATTTCTTCGTTAAAATCTGCGTTTGAGACTCGTCGTACCAATGTACGCCTCGTCTCAAGCCTCGATTTTGCCTCGAACTTGGGCAAACGCGTAAGTCCTATAAAAAACTCATTAACGTTGTTTTGTGAGTGAAAGTAACTTACTGCTTTCAGCAGCGCAAATAGCGATAGCGACAGCGTCAGCCGCGTCATCTTGTGTGAGTGGCTGATTTAATTTTAAAATCATCCCCACCATTTTCTGTACCTGTTTTTTATCGGCTCTGCCGTATCCAGTCACTGATTGCTTGACCTGAAGCGGCGTAAATTCCAGGATTTCCAAATTATTTTTATGGCAAGCCGCTAAAATCACTCCCCTGGCTTGCGCCACTCCCACCGCTGTTTTAAGATTTTTAAAGAAAAAGATTTCCTCCACGCCGGCTAGTTCAGGCCGATGCTTATTTATTAGATCCGTAATCTGATTTTCCAATTCCGCCAGTTTTTGACCGGCATTTTTTTTGATTTTACCAACAAACGAACTTATATTAATACAGCCGCAATCTATCAAATTAAGATTGTGGCGGGATTTTTCCAATATACAATAACCTATTAGCGTTTCGCCAGGGTCTATGCCTAATATAATCATATAAGTTTTTGCTGGTTTTGTTCAGCGGAGAATTTGATTCCGAGATGTTCATATGCCAGTTTAGTCGCGCATCTGCCGCGCAAGCTCCTGCTCAAAAACCCTATCTGCATCAAATATGGCTCATATAAATCTTCAATCGTTTCCACTTCTTCAGAGCAAGCGGCGGCGATCGCTTTCAGGCCGACAGGCCCGCCATTATGTTTTTTAATGATCGCTTCAAGGATTTTTATGTCCGCTGTTTCAAGGCCGATTTCATCAACTTCCATCATTTCCAACGCTTTTCCGGTTATTTCTTCGGTAATAATATCGGCATCATGAACTTGAGCGTAGTCTCTCACTCGTTTTAATATCCTATTAGCCACTCGCGGCGTGAATCTGGATACTGTCGCGATTTGTTTCGTGGCGCCTCGATTGATGTTTACTTTCAATAAATTAGCCGATCTCATGATTATTTTTTCAATTTCTTCCAACTGATAAAATTCCAGTTTGTAAGTGGCGCCGAATCTGGAACGAAACGGGGAAGAAAGTAGTCCCGCTCGAGTGGTGGCGGCGACAATCGTAAATCGAGGAAGTTGTAATTGGAATGTTTTCGCGGACGGCCCTTTGCCTAAAATAATATCCAAAACATGGCTTTCCATGGCAGGATATAAAATTTCTTCAACAGCGCGATTCAAACGATGGACTTCGTCAATGAATAACACATCACCCTCTTCCATATTAGTCAGAAGAGCGGCAAGGTCGCCAGCCTTTTCAATAGCCGGCCCTGATGTGACTTTCAGGAACGCGCCTGTTTCTTTGGCGATAAGGTTGGCAAGAGTGGTTTTGCCAAGCCCGGCGGGCCCATAAAGCAAGACATGCTCTATTGGCTCATTTCTTTTTTTGGCCGCGTCTATCAGTATCTTAAGATTTCTTTTGATTTTCTCCTGGCCGATGTATTCATCCCACCTAGTCGGTCTTAGAGCGGCATCCAGAATAT
>CAYIVQ010000024.1:0-11836 GCA_964366905.1 uncultured Candidatus Saccharibacteria bacterium | reverse complement strand
AGCTAATGAATTACAAATACGGTTCGCCGTATTACACGTCGTCGCGTTCACCGCGTTCTGCTGGATGAGCCATTCTTCCACCGTCACGCCGGAAGGATAGGCCTCCTGGTTGAGGTCAACATAATTCCATGTCGCGTTGTCGTTGTTGGCGGCGACCTGGAATTTCAAGCCCGCGCTCACCGGCTGGGTTGCCGGGTTCCAGGTCAAAGCATCAAGATTCACCGGCCCGCCGAAGTCTATCGTGCCGGAGGTAAAGGTCCCGGCGGTGTTGTACACCGGCGAAGAGGAGAACCATTCATCGGCGCCGATGTCGTAGGCCGCGCCGTTGGGACGCAATGCCGCCCCGTCAATGTCGGTTTTAAATGTCGCCGAAAGATCCGCCCCCGCGTCTTTGGCGACCGAGCCGTCCATAATATGCAGGTCAATAAAGTCAGACGCGGTGGAGACAAACCTCAAATCGGAAACACTTTTATTCGTCAGCGACCCCGTCCCCGGCGCCGTCGCGTCGGAGGAAATGTTGTTGGAGGAGGAGGCGCTCCAAGAACCGGCGTTAATCGCGCTATAAGAGGCGGTAACACTGCCCACAACCAGATTATTTCTCGCAATAACAGTTGTCACGGCATCAGTAACCATGCCGGTGCCGATATTATAAATAGTATTATTGTAAATAGAAGATGTGGCGGCTTGGGCAAATCTAGCTTTAATGCCTATCCCATAGCCATAAATGATATTGCTATGGATAACACTGCCATTGGTATCATTATGGTTATAGATTATGCCCATTGAATTTACCTGACTCACATTATCCGCGTGAATAAGGTTGTTTCTGATGGTGGAGTTATAACCGTTATATGCCAAATTTATGCCAACTTGAAAATCTAATGTTGTTTGTTCTATCTCCAGCCATTCAACTACTGTGCTTGCATCTTGTATAACTATTAAGTTGCCTGTATTGGAAACTTTTACCCCCGTCCCGGCCACGCCCGTGTGCCGCGAACCGGACTCGGCAGTCAGCCACATATAGTGATTGGCATCGGTGGTGGAGTCGTCAATTGTAACACCGGCGGCAAAAACAGCATCCTTATACGCCTCGCCTTTTTCTATGGTGCCCGCGGTGGTGAGAATGGCGCCGATGGTTGAAGTGGCAAACGATGTCCCGCCGGTCAAAGTTTCCCCTGCCTGAAATGTTCCGGTTACTCCATCCAGTGTGAAGTATTCCAATGGCTTAATTACCTGAAGGCCGCTCGCGCCATCTGCAGTATAAGCATAACCTCCGGAGACATAAACCTCATAAGCCGTACCAGATGTATTATATGTTCCTGCAAAAGTGGGCGAAACAGAATTAGAAATATTGATGATCTGGAGACCGCTTGATCCATCAGCAACATAGGCGTAATTTCCTGAAACATAAACATCCGTAGCATTGGCTGGAGTATTATATGTTCCTGTTAAAGTCGGCGCGGTAGAGCTGGAAATATCAATGATTTGAAGACCACTAGCGGCATCAGCCACATAAGCATAGTTACCTGAAACATAAATACCCCATGGCGAACCGGGAGTATTATACGAACCGGCTAAAGTTGGAGCGGTGGAACTGGATATGTTAATAATTAAAAGACCGTCGGTATCATCAGTCATATAAGCATAGCTGCCAGAAATATAAAGGTCATCAACCGTGCCGGTCGCGTTGTATGACCCCGACAGCGAAGGCGATGATGGAGTGGAAACATTAATAATCAAAAGACCATCATCAGCATCGGTAACATAAGCGTAATTACCGACAACCTGAACTTCATAAGCTGTGCTTGCCGTATCATATGCATACACCGGTCCGGGTGAAGCGGGGTTGGACACATCTATAATCTGAAGGCCGCTTGGCCCATCAGCAACATAAGCATAATTGCCGGAAACATATACATCGGAAGATGTGCCGGTAGTGTTGTATGTGCTGGTCAGTGAAGGTGAAGCGGGATTGGAAATATCAATAATCTGAAGACCGGAAGTGCCATCAGCCACATAAGCGTAATTGCCGGAAACATATACGCCAGTAGAATTGCCGGAAGTATTATAAGTCCCTTTCAGCGAAGAAGTTGTTGTGACCTGCTCTTTGACGTATACTCCTGTCGCGGTTGACGAAGCGCCGGTGACCGTCTCGCCTTCGGTGAAAGCGGCTTGCTGGGTGGCGCGAAATACTTGGCGGGTAGTTAAATTGCCATCGCGCGTGTCTTCCCACGCCTGCAATGTCGCAAAGTCGCGCGATGCTATGCCGATGGAGTGGGTCATCACCAGCGCCGCGCCCGCGTCATCCGCGCCAATGTCCCATGTGCCCGAGCGCGCATCGCCGTCTATGTCAGTGTTAAACGCCAAGTTCGCGTCCGCGCTTAAATCCGCCCCGGCGTTCATCGCCGGATTCCCCGTCCCATCGCGAAAGTCAAGGTGAAAATCGCCGGCGGAAGGATCTACAAATGGCGTGGTAGTTGCATTCTTTGAATTCGCCCCCGGCGCGTCAGAGACAAGATCGGAAATATTATTATCAGACGCGGCGTCAAAAGTGCCGACAAAACCGTCCGCGCCGGAGATGCCGTTGGATTGATACATATTGTTTTTTGTAACTACCACAGACGAATACTCTTGCTTTATGCCGATATAGCTGTTATGAACTGTGTTGTTATATACATAGCATGAAATAGAAGAATCACCGCCACAATATATTCCAGCCATGCTTGTAGAACTATTAACTCTGTTGTAAATAACATTATTCCATATTTTGGCGAGAATATTCGATCCGGAATTACTATAAAAAGAAATGCTGTTTCCTTCAGCAGTCCCACTTAAGGACGCCTTTAAAATATTATGCGATATTCTTATGTCTGCGCTACCTGTAATATTGTTTGTTGCCTCGATATTGCCAAGACTATATTGAGTCCCATTAACTGCAATTTGTAATCCTTCTATACGAACAAAATTCTCAAATAGTTCAATGCCTCTTTGGTTAGCAATCGGCTCCAATCTATATTTATTATTATCCCATTTTCCTCTGTGTCTTTCGGAGAGCGGCACATAAATTTCAATATAATGCGTCGCGTCCGTTGACCAGCCGTCTATGGTAACAGCGGTCGTGTCAGGCGCGCCGTCATAATACGGCAAGCCGCGCTCAATAGCGTTTCTGCCGCCGGCAATTATGTCGCCCTGCCGCGCGTTTTCCCAAGCGGAAATGCTTGCGTACCAGCGACCGACAGTACCTGCACCAGTCCTCGGCGCGGAATTGGTTGGGGTCATGCCTTCAGAATCCACCACAATGATTTTATAAACATTGGGCGCGACAGAAAGCACTTTCCATGGAATACTTCCCGCATCGGTGAACTTGTCATTTTTGAAAATTCTCGCCAGATTCGGCGTTCCGGAAAACGCGATAGTCCACGTGCCGTTGGAGTTTGCCGTTGTAGAGGAAGCCGTGACCGCGATATTGGACAACGCGCCGATGGTGTATTCGTTGATGTGGAGCGCTTTGGAAAGCTTGACGCTCGCGGACGAACCTGAACCGACAGCTGTTGTAGTGGCATAAGTGCCGGCGTTGAACTGCGTATCTGTTGTCTGCGTGGAAGAAGCGCTGTGCGGAGTTAATTCCAGATCCTCTCCGCCGTTGACCGCAACGATTTCCGATGAAGCGGAATTGTACTGGCTCCACCCGCTCTGATTGGTCGGGTGAATGGCGTTATTGGAAGAAGACCCCCCGCCCCAATTGGTCTGCGTGAAAGTATTGGTCGCGCCTAAACTTTCCGGCGCCAGAGGCACAACCAGATTCAGCACTAAGCTGACAATAGCAACTGCCGCCACTGCCGTTCCGAAAGTCCAGGTTGTCCACCTCCTCACTTTCTTTTGCTTCTTTTGATATGTATCAGTTCCGTCTATGGATGTCTTGTATCCGGATATTTTACTCTCGGCGATAATTTTATGCCCTTCTTCAGGAGGCACAAATATTAAAATTAAAAGCTCCGCGAATATCAGGAGAAAATTCAGAAAAATATATTTTATTCCAGTCATCAGATACGCGAAAACAACGGCAGGCGCGTATAACAACCCGCTCTCTCTGATCGATTTTCTTGATGACCTAAAAAACTCCCTCTCCGCGTTCGCCAATCCTTCCGTCACAATCTGAAAAAATTGTTTGAGCATATTTGTATTATATCAAATTATTTAAACAATACAAAGCGAAACATATCCACAAATACAAAACATACAAAAACAATTTTATGCGAAAAGTTTTTCGTCTATGTGTTAAGCTATAGCTTAACACATAGACGAAAGATTTTTATTTGAATTTAACACTTTTTGCTCTTTTTTTATTTCTTTTTTATTTTTATTTGCGCCGATCTTTTCAATTTGTTGTCTAATAATTTATTGTTTTGTAATAATCCGATAATTTCTTTGCCGCATTTAATACAAATATCGAAGCCTCGGTAAAAAATTTCCGGCGTTTTTAACGCGATCGAAATCTGACTTTCACTCGCGGGATTTTTATAAATATCACAGTGGATAATTTTCATATTACTAAATCTTATTCATCCAATAAATCATTTATAAATATCTTTTCTATGACCGACTTTGAGAATAATAATATTGCTCTGTAATCACCGATTCTAAAGCGCCATTCTCCAAATTCATAATCATTTAATTTTTCGGCAAAATATAATGGATCTTTTTGGGCTAAATAAAAATCAAGTTTGCCGTTTATCCTATTTTGAATGTCGGGCGCAAGTTTAGATAATTGCTTAAAAGCAATTTCTGAAAATATTAACTTCATAAGATGATTATTTCAACCTTAGCTTTTTCTTAGCCTCTTCAAAGGTTAAAATTTTCCCTTTTTTTACTTCTGTCCGCGCCCTTACTATCTCTTTCCTAAGTGTTTTAGATTGATACATTTCTAAATCCTCTTTTATTTTTTCAAAATAATCAAGAGGTAAAACAACCACGGGCAATTTCCCAATTTTTTGTGTCTTCACTTTATGTAATGTTTGTAAAATTGATGTATTCATATTGCTTAATATAATATCAGTGATTATTTTAAATTACAATACAAAAAACTCCCTCTGAATATTCAGAGGGAGTTAGGTTTTATTAATAAATTCTATCTATGAAATCTCGGACTTCGTCCCAGTTGCCGTTATACGGGTCGTAATTGATAAATACGCGCGGTTCAATATCATTACGCATGGATTCGATGCCGAATTTCGTCCAGCATTCGTGTTGAAAACGGAAATCCGGAGTGCAACGCAATACTTTATCAAAATACCGAATCGCGTTCCCGCGCCATGCCGCTCTTGTCTTAGGAGGAAAACCTTTCGCTATTTCTATTTCACTCTCGCTGAAAAACGGAGCGATTGAGCCGCGAGCGGAGATTTGATTGAAAATGCCGGCTCTGGAAATATCGTGATACCACAAATCAAGCGCCTGCATATGCGATGCCAGCCGTTCGGAAATGAACGCGTTTTCCGATATTTGTTTGGTCAGCCGAATCGGATTGACTCCTTCTTTTTCCAGCTTTGATTCAAGTAAGCGTTTCTTGATCGCCCAGTCAAGGCGGCAAGAAAGAAAATCCTCGTCTTTCTGCTTTATTTTTTCTATGAACTCCGCCCAACAATTCATTATTTCTCTTTCGTTTTTTGATAAAATCTTGCCGATTATTTTTTCTATGTATTCAATCATCATGCAATGAATATCAATGACGGAGACATAGCGATTTTTGCTGATAGGATATTTTTTTATCAATCCGATGTCGCTATTTATGTCTCTGAATAAACTGATGCAATCAAGTTCGTGATAAAATAAATAATTGTCCATTAATTTTCTGCCATGATCCATCGCTTCCTGGAGCGCTAAAAGCGCGAGATGCGCCGTGCCCAAACGCAGATACGCGCTCCAATCGGACATATTGGAATCCGCCACCAGAATATGCAAACGACTTGCCATATCGAGCATCAACGATTCGTTTTTCTGATGGATAATCGGCCGAGAGCAGGTGCTGGAATGATTCATAGTCGCCTGAATGAAAGCGGTTCTCTGGGAAAAATGAAATCGCATACCTTGCGAAATAAATCCGCTGCCGCACAAGATTTGGCGAGCCGCTAAAAAAAGCTGGAAAAAACGGGATACCGGATAAGTGGAATGCATCGCCAGCGCCTCCCATAAATAATTCGGCACAAGATAATTTTCGTGGCAGCCATGCGAATGACCGCTGAAATCGGCATTGTTTTTAAAAAGAATAAACTTACAATCTTTCTTTTTGGACATAAAGCCGGCATTAAAACAAAAAGCTAATCCGGCAATTTTTTGTTCAAGCGCTTTGTCATACAGCGCGGCTTCGCGCGCCGAAAGGCATTCCGGCGTTGCCGTTTCAATGTGATCTCCGGCGTCAAGATAAACTCTCGCGCCGTTTTCAAGAAACTGATTCGCGCTTCCAAGCGATGATACCAAAAATTGTATTGATGCACTCTCTTTATCGAATTCTTTTTTGTTTTTATCCCAAACAGCCGGTCCGAACTCTGTTTCCACTCCGATTATTCTATCCATGGTAAATTCCTCCTTTTAGTTGTTAACGAACTGTTTTATTGTTTGTCATTCTGAGAGAGTCCGCGATCGAAGAATCTCTGAGATTCTTCGCAGGCTCAGAATGACATAAGGAATGCTTTCTTGTCAACCCCAGCTATCGATTCACGGCAACGAGCAGAAATCCGTTCAGAAAAATCAGAGAGTTAAACAATGGCAAAATACCGATTAAAATATAGGAGGAAAACACATCATAACGATACGCGAAACGCGCGATTAAAATATTTAAAAATGAGAAAATGGCCGCGTAATACGGCAAGTTATAAATCTCTCCCGCTTTACCGACTAAATCAACTCCGGACGCCACGGTGAAATGCAGAGTTATAAATGATTCTTTCGGATCTAAAGAAGCGCGCAGATACCACCAGAGTCCGGCATTGATGACAATGCCAGCCGCGCTCATCAACAAAATAAATCTGTCGCCAAAAAATCCGGCATTGCCTTGGTTTTTAAAAAATGTTTGAATTTTTTCCGGCAGTTTCATCATTACGATAAGCGCGGTTTGTCATCCTGAGTCCATCAGCAGATGCGCGAAGGATCTCTAGAGATTCTTCGGTCGCAGACTCCCTCAGAATGACACAAAAAGAAATTATATTTTAACTGTTTCGCCCCAATCGTTATATTCATCGGAGTGGGTGAAAATAATAAACTGGAATTTTCCCGACAAATCCGCCAGTATTTCGCGCGCCTTTGCTCTCCTATTGGCATCAAAATTATGGAAAGGATCGTCCAGTAATACTATAGATCTCACTCCTTTGTTAAGTAAATCCAAAATCGCAAACCGGGCGATTAAATAAAATTGATCCAGAGCTCCTCGCGATAAATTCTCATCCGGAATAATCATATTTTTCTTTTCATCAGACCAGACTTCAAAAGACAAATCGTTTTTCACTTTGACTTCGCTGTATTTCCCGTCGGTGATAAGCGGCAGATATCTTCTCATATATTCTTCTATATATACTTTTGATTTTTCCGCCGTTTTCTGCTGGGCTTCGGAGAGCGCCGATGATAACACTTCCAGAGCTTTAAGCTTTCTTTCCGCGGCTGATTTGCGCGACAGCATCGCTTCAATCTCTTCCTCCAATTTTACCAAGTCTTCATGGCTGACCCTCCCCTTTGAAACTATGGTTTCCGTCTGTATCACTGCTTTATTCAGTTCCGACATTTTTTCTTTCAATCGCTTTATGTCAATTTCCAGCTGGCGTTGCGCTTGCGGCAAAGGCGGAGACACTTTTTGCTCCTCTGATATTTTCGTTTCTTCAATCGCTATTTTTTTAAAAAACTCATCGCGCTCTTTTTGCAAATCTTTCAATGAAATACCGCGCAAAATGCCTTCCTCCTTGCTTTCGAGTTTTTCAAGCTCTTGGCCATTTTGATTGTAGAATTCTACTTTAGCGATCAATTCTTCTTCATTTCGCGCTTGGTGATCCGCTAATATTTGGCTTAACTGTTTTTCCAATAATGAAATATCATGAACGAGCTGGCCTGTTTCCGCGTTAGCTATATTTTCCGTATGTATTTCAAGCCCGTGTTTCAGCAAAAAACTGTAGACGAAAACAATCAAAAACAAAAACCAGACGGAAAACAAGCGCGGATCCAAAAATCCAAGAAACCCAAGCGCAAACAGCAGTCCGGCAACGGCGATATGCGTTTTTTTGAAATGGATTTTTTTGCCGGTTTTTTTATTTGATAGTTCCGCGGCTTCTTTTTGGAAATGAGAAAGCTTTTCTTTTTTCGTCCAGAGCGCTTCTTTTTGATTGTAAAACTTCGCCAAATCAAGCTTTTCCAATTCTTTCATTTTTTCCAGCTGTTTTAAAATTTGATCTTTTTTTTCTTTAATCTCTTCAAGCATTCTGAAACCGGATGATGTTTTATCCAATTGGGAGTTTAATTTTTGAATTTCAGAAACAGCTTTAAAATATTCGTTATTTCTGCCGTATTGGCTTTCTTTTATTTCCAGATTATTTTTTATTTCCTTGAATGTTTTTGTGAAATTATCCAATTGCCCGCCTTTTTCCCGAATCTCATTCAATTCCGCCGAGTATTTTTCTTTTTGGATTTGAAGCGCGGCAATCTTTTCTTCCAGTTGTTTGAGTATGCCCGGGTATTTCGCCTGCTGACGCAAGCCTTTTTGCATATCGGCGATAGCCACCTCCGCTTTTTTCAGCACCGAATCCGCGCTGATATTCTGCCCTGAAGCGGTTACCAGCTCCTGCAAAGCTTGAGCAATATGCTTTGATCCTTTTTCAAGCTGGGGAAGAGCGTCGTGCATTATGCAAGCGGTGTTTTCAAACAACACTTGCGAACGCAAAGCTCCGATTTTATATAAATAGTCGCCGATTTCTTTGAAAGTTTTTAAAGTTTCTTTAATTGTTTTATTTTCCAGATACTGTTCTCCGGTTTCAAAATTTTTGTGCAACAAAATATCTTCGCCGTTATTTTCAATGGCAAGAGAAATTTCATACAGCTTGTCTGAATTCCAAGACTTTAAAGCCGAGATATCTTTATTGCTTTTTTTAGGATCGTAAAAAAGACCGGCGAATATGGCGGAAAGCAATGTGGACTTGCCTTGTTCATTCGGACCTTGAACGATAGTGATGTCGGCCGGAAAAGAAACGATCAGCCCGGAAAACTTCTTGAAATTTTTGAGAGAAATGGATTTTAAATACATAATAAAAATCAAAATTCAAAAGTCATTGATTTGTGTCATTCTGAACTTGCGAAGAATCTCTTAAAATTAAATAAAGTCATGAGATTCTTCGCAAGTTCAGAATGACAAATATTGGGTTTCGTAATCAAAAACTCAAATAATATTTTTCCCTTCCAACTCCGCTATACCGATCTGCAAAGCATCTTCTAAAATACTCTTTTCATTATCGTTTGCGGCTTTGTTTATTTTTTCCTGCATCACACGGACAAATTGCCCTAAAACAAGTTCTTCCGGATAATTGCGGCTGTCAACATCTTCCAATCTCAATGAAAGATTATTTTTAACTTTGATATAAAAAAACTTATTTTGAAAATCTTCTTCTATTTTTTGAAATGAAAGCAGATTTTCAGCATTCGCGAAACCGGACAAACTAACCGATAAAATTAAATTAGGGTTTACCAGTTTCTCAATTTCCTGATACAGCGCTTCTTTATTATCAAACATCTGCAAATCAAAATTGATTTCTTTGATTTCTTTTTCGGTTATTTTCATCGGCGATACAAATGTTTCGTTCTGTCCGATTTCCACTTTCAGCGCGTATCCCTGCCCGAGTCCGCCTTTGCCTTCCTGATAGGTGATTTCCGGCGAGCCGGCATACCAAGCTTTGACATTCCCGGAAGAAAAATCTTGCGCGCCGTGCCAATGGCCGAGCGCGATATATTCCATTCCTGAATCGGCAATATCTTGGAAAGCTATCGGTAAATCATCAGAGGCGGCTTTGCCTTCTATTTGCACAGAGCCGTGCGCCATAGCAATTTTATATTTGCTTTTAGAACCGCGCGCTTTATCTTTGATGAAAGCGAGCGGACTATCCGAAGATTTGTTGCTTAAATTCGGTTTGCCAAAAATCGTCAGATCAAAATCCGGGAATTCTTTTTGCGTTTCCTCCGGATTATCAAATATGAATACATGTTGAGTGCCGGCAGTAAAATTCTCTCGCTTAAATATTGAATCGCGGGACAGGCAATCATGAGTACCAGGCAAAATCACAACATATATTCCGGCGTTATCCAGTTTTTTCAACTGATCTTTAACGAAGCTAACTGATTGATATGACGGAAAATTAGAATCAAAAAGGTCGCCGGCAATCAATAATAATTGAACTTGCTCTCCAATAGCCAAGTCAATGATTTTCGCGAACGCGTCAAGAAGCGCCTGCCTTTGTAAAGCGGCTTTCTCGCCAAAAGAACTGAATTTCGCGCCTATATGAATGTCGGAAGCGTGAAGGAGTTTTAACATAGAATAATAATTTAAAATTTCGAATTATTTTAAATTACGAAATACCTTTTCTTGCGTCATTCTGAGTGAGTCGGCGACCGAAGAATCTCGGTATTTTGAGATCCTTCATTGCGTTCCGCTCCGCTACACTTCATTCAGGATGACAGAAAAACAATATTTCATGGTCTAATGCATCTTACCATAAAAAAACCTTAAGCCAAATTCACTTTCTCGAAACAAATAGATTATCTTTAACGTAGAACCTCCAAGGCAAATTTTTGCAATGTTTGGCGTAATCCACGCCAACGCGCGGCGCGCTGACAATATTATTCGACGGCTCATCTTCTCCCCTGTCTTCTATCCAAATATCTTTGCCAAAGACCGTCTTGCCATTTAGTTCTTTGTCTATGCCAAAAGCCATACAAAGCTTTCCCGGCCCCGAAGTAAGATTGCCGTCATACGACGACTGCTCCGCTCTCTGTGTTCGCGGGTTGCGTAAAGCATTTGTTTTTCTCCGTTTTTTCATCAAATCTATTTCTTCCACCGGTTCAACCGCGCGCAGTAAAACAGCAGACGGAAAATTTTCGCGTTCTGTGACAATATTCAAGCAATAATACATTCCGTAAACCAGATAAACATAAACAGTCCCCGCTTTTCGATAAAGAATCTCGGAGCGATTGGTTCTGCCGTCATACGGCGACTGCTCCGCTCTTTGTGTTCGCGGGTTGCCTTTGGACGCGTGGCAAGCCAAATCGTCTTCCCCGATATACGCTTCCGTTTCCACGATTTTGCCGACAATACGCTTTCCGTCATACGGTGACTGCTCCGCTCTCTGTGTTCGCGGGTTGCCATCATACGGTGACTGCTCCGCTCTCTGTGTTCGCGGGTTGCCTTTTTTTTGGACAACCAAAAACTTACCAAGCAAATCTTCCGCCACTTTTAATGTGGGTTGTTCAAAAAAACTTTGAGTGAGCTTTTTTGCCATTATAGATTTTTTTATATTTATCTATGGCGTATGCTTTTGATTTTTTTACCCGCTTTTTTGCTATGCATTTTGCGAGCAACTTTCTTTTTCTTATTCATGTTATTAGATTACAGTGTTTAAAAAAAATTATCAACCTCTATTGTAACTGATTTTATAAATCACTCCGATTTCAATGGCATATCGGTTTTATTTTCCGAAGCCGACCTGCTTCCTTCATTGATTATTTCAGTGATATCTCGCGGCGGTTGTTTTATTGCCGGTTCGATCCCTCTTAAATAGTACCAGTAAAATGCTCCGGCGCATAACGCGCCGACAGC
>CAYIVQ010000023.1:0-12311 GCA_964366905.1 uncultured Candidatus Saccharibacteria bacterium | reverse complement strand
AAAAAACCCGGGATATGAAAAAGGCAACGAACTAATGGATATTCCGAGGGGATTTTCCGCGCTACTCTTTTTATTCCCGGGCGTGAGGTCTTGGCGAGACGCTCTGTTTATCTCTTTTTAAGAGATCATGAAAAACACGCGATATTAAATTGTGAGCGAGTTTTGGCTTACTATAAGGCGAGTTATCCAATACAGTAAGCTGGCCAGACGAGAGAAAACCTTATTTAGGTGGTAAAGTTTTCCAACGACGATATCACGATTCAAAACTCCATCGGTCAAATCGTGACTGGCTTTTAATGTACTCGGCAAGCCGACTGTTCTTGCCCTCATACAGGTAGAACACTTGAGAAGCAAAAAGGTGTCATGAGAACCGCCAAAAGCGCAATTGCCGGCGCAATCATGGAACGAACTACCGAGTTTTTAGAATCATCACAGATTTCAATAGTTATTGCTTTTTCTGATACAATCAGATAAAATCTGATATATTAGGTAATAGTAGTAAATATGGACGAAAACGCTCGAAAATTTGACCATCGAATAAAGAACCCTGATCCGCAAATCGTTGCTACTTTGGCAGCGGTTGATGAAATTCGAGGTGTTTTTCGCGTAGGCCTCCAAATAACACCGCAGACGATCACCCGCTTGCGTAAATCGGTACTCGTAACGTCGGCTGGCGCATCGACCCGTATAGAAGGGTCAAAACTATCCGATGAAGAAGTGCGGAAGATTATGCAAGGACTCTCAATACAAAAATTTGCCGATCGGGATTCGCAGGAAGTGCAAGGCTATCTTGAAACGCTTAAAAACGTATTCGAGAACTATAAAAATTTGCCTCTGCGAGAAGGAATGATTATGTCGCTTCACAAGGAACTTTTGAAATACTCAAATAAAGACGATCTGCATCGCGGCGAATATAAACACAAAGAAAATATTGTCGGCGTCTTGGATGGCAAAGGGAATGTCGCGCAAATTATGTTTGAGACGACGCCCGCCTATCTCACACCAAAGGAAATGACGGAGCTTGTCGATTGGACGCGGGAAGCGCTTAAAAAAGAACGCTTCCACCCGCTACTTATCATCGCTAACTTCATTATTGAGTTTCTGAAAATCCATCCATTCGAAGACGGCAATGGGCGTCTTTCGCGCATCCTCACAAATCTCTTGCTTCTCCGATCAGGCTACCCGTTCATGGAGTGTATTTCACATGAACGCATTATAGAGCAACGCAAGGATCAATACTATTTTGCCCTGCGATCATCGCAGGCGACGTTTAAGACTGATCGCGATACTATCGCGCCATGGCTCAATTTTTTTCTTTCCATTGTAAAAGAACAGGCGGCAAAAGCTCTCACTATTGTTGAAAAGGAAAGCCATGAAGACACTATGTCGCCGAAACAAAACGAGGTTTTAGAGTATCTCTTGAAAGTAAACGAAGCGGCCCCCAGTGAAATCGCCATAGCAACCGGCATTCTTTTACCGACAGTACGCAAGGCGCTTCTCCGATTAGTCGAACTTCGCAAGTTGAAACGAGTCGGCCGAGGTCGTGCGACACGATATATGAGAATATGATACATAATACAAAAGAGCGGACTGGGTTTGAATTCATCGCCAAAAACGCAACTGCCGGCGTATTTTATGATGTTTGAGTTTAAAATCGTTTTTGATCGCGGTTACAGACGGGTCGTTGACAATCTTCTTGCGATAGCGGGACAAAGCCAGTTTCACCGCGTTGGGAGTTTTGTGAATAATATTGGCAATGCCTTTTATGGACAAGCCTTTCTCGTATCTTAAAGAAAGCAGTTGTTCTCCGGTGTGGTCAAGCTTGTGAATGGCGCCGATTACCGCTTCCGCTTCTTGATGTATCTCGGCGCGTTCCAGAGATTCTTGTTCCGAGCCGGAAGCCATAGCCGTTTCATAGTCGTCCAAAGCGACCGGCTTTTTTGTCCGGTAATAATTTAATAAAATATTGTGAGCGATGGTCAAAAGATAGGAAAGATAAGACTTCCCCGTCGGCGCGAAATGCGGAAGGCTTTCCAGAGCATGGAGAAAAGTTTCCTCCGCCAAATCATCGGCGATTTCTTTATTGTGGTCAACGCGTTTTAAAAGATACGCGAACACCGCGCCTCTGTATTTGGCGTAAATAAGCCCGAAGTCCTCCTTATTGCTCCGCGCTTTGTCTATTAAAATGAGGTCGTCTTGGAGCATAAAATAAGTATGCTCCCGCCATATGAATTGTCAATTGTTTCCAATGGAATCTTCGAACTTTAAAGAAAGTAGTTTAGAAATGCCGTCTTCCTGCATGGTAACGCCGTATAAAACATCTGATTGGCGCATCGTTTCCCTGTTGTGAGTAACAACGACAAATTGAGTGTGTTTTTTAAGTTCATTCAGTATTTTGGAAAATCTCATGGAGTTTGATTCGTCGAGCGGGGCGTCTATTTCATCCAAAACCAAAAACGGCGGCGGCGAAGTGGAAATCAACGCGAAAAGCAAAGCAAGCGAAGTGAGCGCCCGCTCCCCGCCGGAAAGCGCCGCAAGACCGCTTAATTTCTTTCTCGGCAGAACAACATCTATGTCAACGCCGTAATCGGCTTCTTTGTTGTTGTTTTCGCTTTCTTCTTCTCCTCTTTCTTCTTGCGCAATTTCTAATTTTGCCGATCCGCCATCAAAAAGAATTTTAAAATAATGGCAAAAATTATCATTGATTTTTTTGAAAGCTTCTTTGAATCTGGAAGATATGGTCTGATCCAGCTCCGCGATAACCTGATAAAGAGATTTTATCGCGCTTTCCAGATCATTTGATTCTTTGGTAAGAAAATCAAATCTTTTTTGAGTGGTTTCATGCTCGTTCTTGATGTTGTCATCAATCAAATCAATGTTTTCCAGTTTAAGCTTGAGCTTTTCTATTTCTCTCCTGGCATCTTCGTCGTTAATGGACATCAGCAAATCAATATCGGTCACCGCGAAAAGCGCTCCCCTTTGCTCAAGCATCTCTTTCTCTTTGCCCAGTATTTCTTTTTCTTTCCATAGATTTTCTATGGATTTATTCAGCTCATACAGCTTTTCCTCAAGCGACGAAGCTTGCATTTCCTTTTCTCTCTTTTTATTTTTCAGTTCAAATATATTTTCTTTCTCTTTGTGATAAGAAACATTAATACTCTTCATTTCTTCTTTGATATTGGCGATTTTAGCGTCATATTCTTTGAGGCGCGTCAAAAGCGCTTCCCGTTCAACTTTCAAATTTTCCGCTTCCGGTTTTGGCTCTTCTTTTTGAGCATCCTCAATCAATATTTTATTTGAACGCGCTTCCTCGGACACTTTTTTAAAATGCTCCGCGAATCCCAGCAGTTTTTGAAACGCCAAAGGCAGATCGCTCTCTCTTAAAATTTCGTCCAAAAGACCGCAAAGATAATCAAGCTTCCCCCGCACATATTCCACATTCACGGGCTGGAATTTCGGAAGGGAAACAGCGGCGGAAGCGCTTATCATGCCTTCCATGCGCCCGATTTCCCTTTCCAATGAATTTCTGGCCGACTCCATCTGGAAAAGAGATTGCTCCAAATTGGGCAGATTGGAAAAATCGGTTGAGATTTTGCCGTCTTCGCTCTCAATATCTTTTTGGATCTTACTCATTTCCGCGCGCGCGACCGAAAGAATGCCGGATTTTTCTTCAGCTTCTTTCTTATGCTTTGCCAAGTCGTTATCAATGCCGAGCGCGCGCTTATGTAAAAATTGGTTTTCCAATTGTTTCAGCTTTTGCTCCAGATTATTTCTTTCATCAAGCTTCTCCACCTGCCTCTTTAGAAATCTGATATGCGGCTCGATCTCCCTGACAACGCTTTGGGCTTTTTCCAAATTAGTTTGAGTTTGCGCGAGCTTCAAAACCGCTTCGGTTTTTTTCATCTGAAATTCTTTTAGGCCAAGCGCCTCAAATATGACATCCTTTCTCTCTTTTGGAGAAGCGTTCAAAACCGCGTCGCCCATGCCTTGGCTGATAACGGCATAGCCTTTCAATCCTATATGAGCTTTGGCTATAAGCTCCATGAGGTCTTTCAGCCGAACTTGCGAGTCGTTGATATAATAATGATTCTCTCCGTCCCTGAAAATTTTTCGCTTGATTACAACCGTCTGGAATTCCAGCGGAAAAGACTTGTCTTCATTGTCAAAATACAGAGCTACGAGAGCCATGCTCATTCTCGGCTTCGTTGCCGAACCTGAAAAAATCAAATCCTCGCCTTTTTTGGACCGGATATTTTTCATGCTCTGCTCGCCTAAAACAAAACGCAAAGCATCGGCGATATTTGATTTGCCGCTGCCGTTCGGCCCCACAACGGCGGAAACGCCGCGCTGAAACTCCAGCGCGGTGTTTTGAGCGAAAGATTTGAAACCATGAAGTTCTAAACGTTTGAGGTGCATTAGTAAAAAGAATTTCTAATGATTTAATTGAAAATTAGCGCTTTGGCAAATAAAGAATCTTAATATGCGTTATAGCCCGCAATATCAATGTTAATTCCAGTCCAACTTCTTCAACGCGTTTTCCGCCGCTTGTTGTTGAGCGTCTTGTTTCGACACTCCTTCCCCTTCACCGACTTTTTCTTCCCCTAAAAACACTCCAATCTTGAAATTTTTCGCGTGATCAAGCCCCCACTCCTCCAAAACGGCGTAACGGGGCGTTACCCCTCTCTTTTCTTGAGCTATTTCTTGAAAATTGCTTTTTGAATCTTTATACGCGCGCTGTTTTATAATTTCCGGCAATTTGGGAATGATGAATCTGCCGATAAATTCAGCAGACGAATCATAACCTTGATCGAGATAAACTGCGCCAATCAGCGCTTCCAAAGCGTTGGCCAATATGACCTGTCTTGCTTTGCCGACATCTTTCGCTTCTCCTTTGGACAAAAGCAGGTAGTCGCTTAACTCCAAATCTTTCATGGCAATGCTTGAGAGCATTCTGGTATTCACAAGCGACGCGCGCCAAGCAGTCAGCTCACCTTCCGGATTATCATATTTTTTATACAAATAGTCGGTAATCGCCAGCTCTAAAACCGCGTCTCCCAAAAATTCAAGACGCTCATTGTGATTGAGGCCGAAATTCGGATTTTCATTGAGATACGAACGATGGACGAAAGCTTGAGTTAAGAGGTTCTCGTTGTTGAAGTTAACGCCGATTTTAGTTTCCAGTTTTTCCCAATCCACTTAAATGGGATTTACGATTTACGATTTACGATTTAAGAATAAAAACTTATTCTGATATTTTTATCTTAAATCTTAAATCTTGAATCTTAAATCTGTTAAAAAAATAAATATTTATTCAGATAGCTCGCTTGCGTTCACTGATTCCAT
The DNA here is from genome assembly GCA_964366905.1 of uncultured Candidatus Saccharibacteria bacterium. GTDB lineage: Bacteria > Patescibacteriota > Minisyncoccia > GWC2-36-17 > WO2-46-25 > CAYIVQ01. Next base: position 6,968 of record CAYIVQ010000023.1, on the reverse strand, counting down.
TTCTTTGTAAATTGTCCCGAGAACGCCGTTGACAAAGCGACCGGAAGATTCTCCTCCGAATGTTTTCGCCAATTCAATCGCTTCGTTTATGGCGACTTTCGGAGGCACTTCATCCTTATTGCTGTAAAGCAATTCATATATGCCCATTCTCAATATATTTCTATCAACAACGGTTATCTGATCAATCGGCCACTCCGGAGCGCATCTTTCAATAATCTGATCAATCTTTCCCAACTTTCCAACGACATTGTCGGCCAAATCAAAAATAAACGCGGTGTCCGGGAGACCGGGTGCGAACTCTTGTATATTTCTTGTTAATATTTCCGAAAGTATCGCCTTATCCCTACCTCTAAAATCCCACTCATACAGAGATTGCATCACGATACTTCTTGATAAATGACGGTTGGCCATGAAAGAGCTTAATGTTTATGTTCTTTTTCGTCTCCCTTTTTAGATAATTCTTTTTCTTTTTTCTTCTTTTCTTTTTTATCCAGTTTTGCCAAAACATTGATAGCTTCTTTGCCTCTATAAAATCCGCAATTAGCGCAGGCTTTATGCCCCAGAACCGGACTTCCGCATTTTAAGCATTTGCCCGGATTGGAAACAGACAGCGCGTGATGCGCCCTTCTCATATCCCTTTTTGAATTTGTAGTCCTATGCGCTGGTAAACCCATATGCCTTAAGAAAAATTCAAATTACAAAATCCAAACTACGGAACTTATTTGGGATTTGTGATTTGGAACTTGTGATTTTAAACCATTAAATAATCAATTCACTTCAAGATACTATCACAACATTTTAAAACATTCAAGCATCATTATCGAGACATCAATATCCTTCCAATTTCTCAAGTTTTGTGTGTACGCGGATTTTGTCTAGAGCTTTCGCTTCTATCTGGCGGATGCGTTCCCGCGTTACGCCAAATTCCTTGCCGACTTCTTCCAAAGTGTGCGTTACGCCGTCTTCCAGACCGAATCTCAAGCTCAAAATTTTCTGTTCGCGCGGATTCAGGTCGCTCATGATTTCTCGAAGCTGGTCTCTGAGTAAGCGTCGCGCCGCGCTTTGCGAAGGCATTATCTGTTTTTCATCTTCTAAAAATTCGCCCAACGTGGAATCTTCGTTATAATCCCCTAACGGCGTTTCCAGCGAAACTGTTTCTTGCGAGATTTTTATAATATGCCTCACCTTATCCACTTCCATGCCCATCTCGGCGGCAATCTCTTCAGGCATAGGCTCTCTCCCCAAGTCCTGTGTCAATCGCCTCTTCACTTGCGTAAATTTCGATATGGTTTCCACCATATGCACGGGGATTCTGATGGTGCGCGCTTGATCCGCCAAAGCGCGGGTAATCGCCTGCCTGATCCACCATGTGGCGTATGTTGAAAATTTAAACCCTCTTTTGTAATCAAATTTTTCCACCGCCTTAAACAGCCCCATATTCCCTTCCTGTATCAAATCAAGCAATGTTAAATGCGGACTGCGGCCGATATATTTTTTCGCTATGCTGACAACCAGCCGCAAATTAGCCTCGGTTAATTTTCTTCTTGCCTCTTCGTTGCCTTGGCCGATTTTTTTAGCCAAGTCTTTTTCTTCATCGCCGGTTAACAGCGAAATCCTGCCTATTTCCCGCAGGTACATCTGCACCGAATCATGGCCGGTCGCTTCGTCCGCCGATATCACTTTCTTGGTTTCAACCTCCTCTTTGACCGCCTTATCCTGCGGCACTTCCAGCAAATCTTTGGACTCAACCACTTCAATATTGGCATCGCTTAATTTTTCATAAAGCTGTTCAAGCGAAGAAATGTCTTCCTCTATATTCGGCAGCATATGGAGAATTTCAGTATAAGTGATAAACCCTCTCAATCTGCCTCGGGCGATAAGCTCCTCGATCTGATCTTGGAATTTATCAACCGGCGGTTTTTGCAATTTCTTTTTTGGAGTTGCCGGTTTCTGCTTTTTAGTTTTTTTCACCGGCTTGGCTTTTGGCTTCACGCGCTTTATCCGTTTTATTTTCGGCTTGCTTTTAGTTTTGATCTTGGCTTTGGTTTTGATTTTCTTTTTTTTCATATGGTTAAATTCATTTTTTTATCCACTAATTTATGGATTTCTTTGAGTAATTGCTCGGAAAGCGCCGTGTTCCCCGCCGCTTCCGCTTCTTTTAAACCGCGCTCTTTCTGCTTTAACTCATTATCGAGTAGCGTGCTTTCTATGCGAGACAGGCAATAAACGATCTCTTTTTCGGTATCCGGAAGCTCTTTTAACTCGGATTCGAAAAGAATTTCATTGATGATATTTTTTTCGGAATCATTGAGTTTATTTAAAAAATCTTCGGAAAACCGATTAACTATACCATTTTTTAAAAACAAGTCAAACACCCTGATGATAACCGGATTAACAGTATCGGCGGGAATTTTATCGTCAAAAATCTTTCCATAAAATTCAGCGCCTTGAATTTCGCCGGCGATTTTTAGTCGCGCTTTATCGTCTTTCAAAGCGGCGATGAGCGACATCAAGTGTTTGAATAATTTATCCAATGGGGACGGCATCTTAACCGCCACCTCTGCTCCGCCGGTTAATTGCCTCCGTTGGTCCGAATTTATTTTTTTCATCTCCTCTTCCAGATAACCGATGCCTGTTTGCAATTTGGCGGACAGCTTTTCAAGCCAATGATAAAGCTCGACATTATTGGAGATGCTTTTTATCTTGGGAAGCAATATTTCGGTAATTTTCTTTTTGTCTTCCAATAAGGACGGGTTGAATCTCGAAAAAGCGTATTGAAAATAATAATCCATAACAGAGGCCGCCTGCGCGATTTTGCCGGCCAATTGCCCGGGAAATTCAACCGCGAAATCCGCGGGATCTTTGGCGCTTGAAAGCATGGCAACGCTGACATTAAACCCGCCGGCTTGAGCCAAAGCGATGCTTCGCTGAGCGGCGGCATCTCCGGCAATATCTGAATCAAAAAGCAAACAAATATTTTTAGTATATCTTTTGATGAGATTCAATTGTTCAATCGTGAAAGCTGTGCCCGAAGCGGCGGCGATATTTAAAGCTCCGTCCTGCCACGCCATAATCGCGTCCATTTGGCCTTCAACAATCACGGCCAAATCGGCTTTTTTAATTTCCATTTTGGTCTTGTCAATTCCGTAAAGAATCGCGCTTTTATTGAAAATCAGCGTCTGCGGAGTGTTTACATATTTGCCTTCATTGGATTTCTCTTTAAGATAACGGCCTGTAAAACCGACAATCGCGCCATTGGCATCCGCGATGGGAAACATTATTCTGCCTCGAAAACGGTCAAAATATTTCTTTTTCCCGGATTTTTCGCTCACAACCGCGAGCCCGGCTTTCTCCACGGCATCCATTTTTACATCGCGAAGCGCGAGAAAATTGCATAAAGCATCCCAACTTTCCGGAGCATAACCAATTTTAAAGTTTTCCACAGTTTCATCTTTCAATCCCCGCTTTCGCAGATATTCCAATGCTTCAATACCTTCCCCGCTCTTAAGATTATTTTGAAAAAATTGCGCCGCCGAAGCGCAGATTTCTTGGAGCATTTGCTTCTGGCTCGTCAACGCGGGATCTTGCTTTTTTAATTCAACTCCGGCTTTAGCAGCCAGCAATCTTAAGGCATCAACGAATTCCATGCCCTCCATTTTCATGACAAACTTGAAAATATCGCCTCCCTCTCCGCATCCGAAACAGTGCCAAATTTGGCGAGCCGGAGAAACATGGAAAGAAGGTGTTTTCTCGTTATGGAACGGGCAAAGCGCGCGAAAACTCCCGCCTTGTTTTTGCAAGCGGATATAGCCGGATATCACTTCAACGATATCCAAACGAGATTTAATTTCTTCGGTGGGAGAAGTCATAAAATAATTGAGTTTTATTTGTACCACCCCACAATTTGCGCGTCAAACGCGCTATCGCTGTTTATGTCAAATTCAATATCATCTGAACCATCTGTATTTACGATAAAATAATCCGTTTGAGATTTATAAAGCGCTTTTTTAAAATCCGGCGATACAGATATCAATGACGCGCCGGTCTGTTGCGTTAATTTAGAAATATCGGATCCATCAATGCCGGAAGAATATATTCCCTGATAAGCGCCATCTGACCCGAATGCGGTGAAAATAATTTTAGAAGCGTCAAGCGATAAAAAAGCGTTTCGTATGTTTGTATTTGGCAATGTGAATAATGTATTTTTTTGCGCGGTCTTGGTGTTGAAAGAAATAATCGCATTCTCCGAGGCAATAATCAAAAGCGATTGTTCCGGATAATATTTAACGCCGGCCGCTTTATCAAATAAAGCTATGGTTTTATATGAATGGGTTTCCGAATTGAACGCTTTTAACTCGATTCCATTGTTTTTTTTTGCCGCGCAATACGAGATAGCGCTGTCTTCCGACCAGCCGACAAAATCACATGCCTCTGAAGCGGAGGAACTGACGGGCCACACTCGAACATCCACCCCTTTCTCTAAATTGCGCAGAGCTAAAGCCACTGTTCCGAATGAAGAGAGATGCTTGAAATAAAACATTTTTTTGCCATTCGGAGAAATCGTAAAATCAGAATAAGGCGGCACAAATTCCGCCACGCCGCCAACTTTGCCATTGTGATCAATTAAAAATCCATTGTTAAAATCGGTAAAAACAGTTATTTTATTGCCTGGGTAATCCGCCAGCGATAAAGAACCGCCATCCTGCCAAGGAAAAGAAAATATCTCTTCTTGAGAAAAAAAGTCATGGTATGCTTTAAAAATTTTATACCTCTTTTCCTCGCTAAAAAATTTGCCGTAAACGATATATTCTTTGCCCATTTGAGCGGCCTGGGCCAAACCGCCGGATAAACAATTCGTGCCATCATACGGCGACTGCTCCGCTCCTTGCGTTCGCGGGTTGCCGTCATACGGCGACTGCTCCGCTCCTTGCGTTCGCGGGTTGCACTTTGCGATCGGAGTCTTTATAATTGGCTGATTTATAACGCCGGCTCTATTTTCTCCGCCGCCAAACAGGTAATAACTGAAATAAAACAAAGAGCCTGAAACTCCGAGCACAATAATCAAAAGAGCAGACCAAATCACAATCTGTTTTCTTTGAAAATTTTGATAATATGGATGTTCGTCGCTTACAAATTGAGGCATTTATATATTATCCCATATCAAATAGAAAACTGCAATTTTTTTAAAATAATTAACCAATCTGCAATTAACAGACTATAGTCTGTTAATTGCAGATTGGTTAATTATTTTTGTTCTACCGTTTTAATAAACTTCTCTGATTCTTCTTTTAGCGCCGGATTTATTTCCGCTACCCTGCCGGCCGCCGCGATGGCGCTTTCTTTATCGCCTTTGCGCGCAAATTCTTCGGCAACTTTAATGAGAACGAAATCATCGGAAATATATTCTTTGTTTGCCAAAATATTTTTAAAAATATCTGATGCTTTATCTTCAAGTCCTTTTTCTTTCAGAGCGAAAGCGACATCCAATTCCGCTCTGGCGTTTATTTTAGTTTGTGGATTTTTTTCGGACAAGACACGGCGCGCTTGTTTTACTTCTTCTTCTCCTTTTTCTATCTCTCCAACGCGTATATATGCAGACGCCAATCTCCAACGAGGATCTTCCACGTCAGGATTCAAATCAACCGCTATTTTTAACTTATCCACAGCGCCTTGACCATCGCCAAGCTTTGATTTGATCCTGCTCCATTCAAGGTATAAAAGTTGTTTTTGCGGCGCTAATTTATAAGCGTCTTGCAAAACTTTGTCCGCTTCCTGGAGCAAAGTATTCCCGCCGTCGTTTGACAGGAAAGAACTGCTTTGCTGCAAGAAAGAAGCCAGATATAAATAATTTCTGAAATCAAGTGGATTTTCTTCGGCGCTTTTTGTCACTTCTTGAACGGCAAACTCCAACACGCTTTTTCTTTTATCCAGACTTATCTTTTCATCGCCTAATAATTGGGTAGAATAATCCGCTATTCTTCCTCTTATTTCCGCGTTTTTGCTGGCATTGCCGTAGCTTAAAGAACGCTTAAAATAACCCGTTACGGCGTCAATATCATTCGGATTGGTCTTTAACGCTTCCACGGCAAAATAAGCGCCAAGCGCCGGCCTGATGCTGAACCAGTAGCCGCCTACGGAAAATATGGCAAGCAAAATTAATACTGCCGGTAATGGCGGATTGCTAACAGTTTGTTTTTTTGCATCTCTTTTTTCTGCGGGAACAACGGAACTATCAACAGCGAACATAACTCCTATAAACGCTAAAAACAGAAAAAATGGCAGATACGTGACTAAGCTATCAAACACAAAAACATTTTGCGTGAAATAAGCCACGAGCAGAGTAATGGCAAAAATCCCCAACCAATAGTTTTTACTGTTTGAGCGGGCGAACCGCCAGCAATAAAAAGCGGCGATTCCCAAAAACGCAAAATAAATTACAAAACCGACCGCGCCTGTTGCCACAAGAGTGTCAAAAATAATGCTGTGGGCGTGGTCAAACCAATTTTCCATCGGATAGATTTTCGGATTGTAGTATTTATCAAAAACGAGGTTGTAATTTTGCGGTCCCCAGCCCAAAATCGGGCGCTCCAAAAATCCTTCCCAGCTGGATTTAGCCGCTAAAATACGGGTATTGGTGGTAGTGTCAGTAGTAGAAATAGACAGCATCCTATTGATAGGCAAGAGAAACGCGCTTTTCCCTCCGCTGAAAAATGCGAGCGCCAATATCATAACCGCAAAAACTCCGCCAAACAGTAAAAATTCTTTTTTAAATTTCAGTTTCTTTTCTTTTTTCAAAAAATAAGCGGCCAAAATAATGATTATCGCCGCTATCAACCCAAAAAACCCGCCTCTGGTGGCAGACGCGTAAACTCCCCATAAATTCAAAACCAGCGCGAACGCGTAAAAATATTTCCAACCCGCGAACGCAGAGAACGGAGCAGTCGCCGTATGACGGCAACTTGAATTGG
>CAYIVQ010000022.1:10124-12629 GCA_964366905.1 uncultured Candidatus Saccharibacteria bacterium | reverse complement strand
GTGCGTGATGCTGGGATCGAACCAGCGGCCTTTCCGATGTGAACGGAACGCTCTACCACTGAGCTAATCACGCATAAATCTAACGCGATGGACGAAGCGAACGCCCCGCCTGCCAATGCCTGACATGGAAGAATCTTCAGCAATGCGGAATTATCATGACTCAGATATAATGACAATGCTCGGTGTGTTAGGCTTATGGCGGGCAGGTCTACCATTGAGCTAAGGGCGCGCTATTTATATCTTGAGTTTGTTGATAAGCTTGCGATGAGGAAACTCTAGCGCATCAAGCACAAATCTATCAAACATATCTTTGCGATATTTGAAATCCTGAACATTCATCAGCGCGTAGTGGACTTCCCTGCCGATTCCAGACTCGATCGCCTTAAGAACTTTGACAAATTTGCGTTCGCTGATTTTATCGCCGACTACCAGCAAATCAGCGCGGGACTTTTGCGAATTTATCAAAACTCCGGCAATCAAAATCAGCTTAATCCTGCCGGTTTTAGAGATTTCTTTTATAATCTGGTCGTCAGATACAGGCGGAAATTGCAGAACTAAATTCCGTAAATCGTTTAAATATGGAAATTTATAGCTTATTGAAAAAGCCTGACTGCCTCTGGACTTCAAAAAACCGGCTTCTCTAAGCTTTAGCAGATCATTTTTGACAACTTTCCCGTGCAGATCAAGCCGACCGGCGATTTCTGAAAGCTCGAAGAATTTTGTCGGATTATATATAAAAAACTTAATTAACCGAGATTTAGTCTCGGAGTCGAAAAACTTCTCAAACGGCGTCATAAACGTTAAAATTTAATGCTAATAAACTTTGAATTACGAAATGATATTTTTTGTCGCCAATTTTTAAAGCTCTCCTGAAAGTTTCTACATTTAGATGTGTCGGGTAGGTTGGGGCTCATCTGGTGAATTTTACAATATGGCTCACATCTAAATGTAGAAACTTTCAGGAGAGCTATACATTAATGAGCCCATAGCCTGCCCTATACAAAAAATATCATTTCGTAATTCAAAGTAATAAAGGGGTATGGAATACCACATGATTATAGTATTTTGCAGTCTTTATGTAAAGTTATTGGTATGTTAATATACGAATATGACAAATTACCGCATAGGCGCTAAAGAAATAATACTCAAGCAAAGCAAACGCACAGCCGGGACGGAAACCTTTGTCTATGAACCCAGCTACATTGAAGAAGAGGCGTTAGGGAGCCTTTATGTTATAGGCTGGCTTAAAAACCACCGCCAAGATTTGGATTTTCTGTCTAATCTGCTGGCATCGATACTGCGAAGAGAATTTTACAAGCTCAACGGAGGCAGCGCGGAAGTTAATTTTGAGAACGCGCTTAAAAAAGCCAATGCTTCGCTCGCGGACATTGCCAAAACGAATGCTGACGCGGCGGAAGATATCGGTATCTGCGCGACAAATATTTCCGGCTCAAATATCCGCTTCGCGAAAACCGGCAATATCATTACTCTGCTTTTCAGAGACGGCAAAGTCACCGATATGAGCAAGCAATCGAAAGCGGATAATGCCGATGGCTCGCCGAAAAAAACAAAAGGCAAAAAAAATACTTTTTCATCCGTGGTTAGCGGCATGATTTATCCGGGCGACAAATTCATATTCGCCACGGAAAAAATCATCGATCTTTTTTCTGAAAAAGGAATCGCTAAGCTGTTCAGCTTGAACCTGGACGGTCAAGCTGAAATCATCACGGAAATTTATCAAAAAAACCGCCAAGAAATTCCCATTGCCGATCAAGCGGTTATTCTGTTGGAAATAAAAGAACCGAGAGACCCGGCGTATTTGAGCATATCGCGCAATATCGCCAATAAAATAAATATAATGGGAGACGCCGGCGCGCTAGTTAGCGCGAAAAAGCGTTTCGCCCCGCTTGCAAATTTACGATTGATTGTTGATAAAGCGAAGCGCGCCAAAGAAACTCTATCGGGCATAAAGCGCAAAACAAAGATCGCTACAACCGATTTAAAACTGCATAGGAAAAATATAAGCATTCTTTCCATCGCCATCGGGGGGCTTGTTTTATTCGGATTCGGGTATTTTTCAGTAAACGCAAAAATTAATATGGTTAGAGATGTGAACAGCGCGCTAATCAATTCTGAAAAAATGTCCAAAGAAAATAAAGATCAGGCGATTGACACATTAAGGAACGCGCAAGAGATCGCCATGCAGATGTTTTCTTCGCTTTATTTGTCCGGCACCGCAGAAAGATTGTTTAAAGAAATCAATATAAAAATAAACAGATATAACGGCGTTCATATCGAGCCGCCGTTACCGGTATCCGATATCAATACAAGCGCGCTAAAATTTTCTCCCATGTTTGTCTTCGACGACAGCGACTGGATATACATATTCGGAGAGACTCCGGAGATGTATTATAAAATCAGTAAACAAAACAGAGAACAGTCTTTCGTTTTGAATCATCAAGCGCAGGAATTGGCTGAAACGAAAAAAATCATCAAAGAACTGGC
>CAYIVQ010000022.1:0-10024 GCA_964366905.1 uncultured Candidatus Saccharibacteria bacterium | reverse complement strand
TTCTTCATCTCTTCAGCGTCTGCCTTAGCCACTCCTTCTTTGATAACTTTCGGAGCGCCATCAACGATGTCTTTAGCTTCTTTCAAACCAAGACCGGTGAGCTCTCTGACAATTTTAATAATCTGAATTTTTTGTTCGCCGGCTGATTTAAGCTCAATGGCAAACGAGGTTTTTTCTTCTACGACAGCGGCAGCGCCTCCAGCGGCGACCATGACCGGGGCAGAAGCGGAAACTCCAAACTTATCTTCCAATACCTCGACCAATTCAACAATATCTTTGACACTCATCTGCTCTATTTCTTCAACTAATTTCTTAAACTTTGACGGAACTTCTTTTTTTGTTTCTTCGGACATAATGATGAACTTACAACCAGCAACTTGCGACTTATAACATCAAGAAATTCGTGTTATCTGTTGTTAGTTGCCAGTTTTTAGTTATTAGATGTTACTTTTTTCTGAAATCGCTTTCAGAACATAAACCAGTCTGGACACCGGCGCGTTCAACTGTCTTAAGAACCCGGACATTAAATTATCGCGCGAACCTATCTTCGCGAGATTAATCATCGCGTCCGAATCTATTATTTCATTGTCCAATACTCCTCCTAAAATATTGAATGATTCGGCTCCTTCCAATTTGGAAAAAGTATGCGCGGTATTGGCCGACACAAGCGGGTCATCGGAAGAAAACGCAACGCCGATCGATCCCTCTTTGCCCTTCATATCCGGGAACTTAATCCCCGCCTTATCAAACACGATTTTCCAAATAGTTTTCTTGGCAATTTTGTATTCAACTCCTTTTTCCTTAAGCGATCTTCTTAATTCTCTTAATTTCTCTACGCTTAATTTAGAAAAGCCGGTGATAACAAGCGATGTTTGTTTGCCGAATTTTTCCGATAAATCTTTTAATATGGCTTCTTTTTGTTTTTTAGTTAACGGCATAATTTTGAACTTTTAGCTAATAAAATAAAAAAACGACCTTTTAAAAGGCCGCAGACGAAACAGAAAATAGAACTTAGTAAGTAGATAGTAGGATAGATTGCTTGTTCTGCTCGCTACTCGCTATTTTCTAATTTCTAACTTGCCTCGAGAGGTCTTACTGTGTCCTCCATAGCTTTTAAGCGACGGGGGATTTTGCCTCTTGTCTGCGGCTTGGAGAGTTAAACTCCCTTGAATTTAGAATGCATTATACATTTTCTGGTATAAAAGTCAAATCCCTGCTTTTCAGGAAATTTAGTATTTCGCGCTTAAATCTCTCTTCGCTGAATTCCGATGCTTTTGCTTTCAGATAATTGGAGTCGTATTTTTTAATATTAAGCAGAATTCTGCGCGCGCCGTCTGCCAATACTTCCGAAGTTTGGGCTTCAAAAAATTCCCCTGTTTTGCCTTCCTCCATCCATTCAAGCGCTCCTCCTTTTTTATACGCCAGCACTGGCTTGCCAAAGCTCGCTGCTTCAAGAGCGGAAAGACCGAAATCTTCTTCATTGGCTAAAATAAATGCTTTGGCATTTTGATAATACGCAGGTAGTTTTTCATCAGGAATAAAACCCATAAATTTTATATTATCCCCCGCTATCGCCTCTAGTTTTTTTCTCTCCAGACCGTCGCCAACTACCAATAAAGGCAATTTAAGCTTGTTGAAAGCGGAAACAATGACATCTATTTTTTTATACGCGCTCAAACGGGAAACGACCAAGAAATAATCTTCTGGCAACCCGCGAACGGAGAGAGCGGAGCAGTCATCGTATGATGGCAACCCGATTTCCAAATTATTTAACGGCTCGGTTGTTAAATTAGTCAGAGGAGGATAAATGACTTCGGCAGATTTTCTGTAATATTTTTCAATTCTTTTCTTGGTTGTTTCTGAATTGGCAATCCAAAAATCAACTCTTTCGGCGGAAGCTCTATCCCATATTCTCAAACGATAGGTAAAAAAGTTGGCTATTGCCTTTGCCAGCGTTCCGAACTGATTATCCCTTTGGTATTGGTTATGGTAATCCCATAAAAACCTTGCCGGACTATGGCAATAGCAGACATGAACAGCTTTGGATCTTGTAACCACCCCTTTGGCAAAAGCGGAAGATGAAGATATGATAATGTCAAAATCAGACAAATCAAAACTTTCTACGGCCAACGGGAAAAACGGCAAAAGTATTCGATGCCTTTTTTTCAGAAAACTCGGTAACTTGCCAAGAAACGATTCTTCAATATGAACGCCGGGAAAATGAGCTAATATTTTTCTATCAGATAAAAGAGTGTATATTGGCGCGTCTGGGAAAATCCTATGCAAAGCCAAAAGAACTCTTTCCGCCCCGCCGAATTGAATTAAAAAATCATGAACCAGAGCTATTTTCATGAGGTTAAAACTTCCAACGTCTGTTGCGCGCACTTCAGCCAACTGAATCTTTGAACATTTGAAAGCCCTTTTGCCATGAGATCGTTTTTAAAATTTTTATCGGATATGATTTTATAAATCGAACTATGGAGCTCTTCCACGCTCAATGGATCAATCAGAAGCGCGCCTGCTCCGGCTATTTCTACAATACTCGGGACATTAGAAGTCACAACCGGCGTTTCCCTGATTTGAGCTTCAAGAATCGGCATGCCAAAACCTTCATATAATGTCGGAAAAACCAGCACATCGGCATACTTTATAAAAGACTCCTTCTCCTCGCCGCTTATGTATCCGGTCAACACAACATCCTCTTTGTGGCCAGTGCTTTCTATTTCATTATCGATTTCAGTAAATCCATAACCGCGACTGCCGACCAAAACAAGCTTATGCGGAATTTTAAACTTTTCTTTTAAAATAATAAACGCTTTGACGATGTTATGGACATTCTTTCTTTTTTCCAGTCTGCCTACATATAATATGTATTTATCATCAAGCGGCGGATAACGATGACGGTAAGCGATTTGAGAATTAACCCCGTGATGAATGACAGTAATTTTTTTCGGATCAGCATTGTAAAATCTTATCAGATCGTTTTTGGTGACATGCGAAACAGCAATGATTTTTGTCGCTTCTTCAACTATCTTTTTTGTGCCGGTTTTCAGATGTTTGAGCATAGGCGCCGAATAAGCCTCTGGAAAATATTCAAACTCAACTCCATGGATAGTGACCACATTCTTTTTTGGATAGAAAACCGGCAAAAAATTCGCCGGCATGAACAAAACATCCGGAGAATTAAAAATCATTTTCAGCGATAGTCTGGCTTTGGTCCAAAAAAACGGGCTGAAGAGTTTTTCTGTTTTGAAGTTGGGCGGCAAATAAAGATCAGTTTCTGAATTTGTCGGAGTATACAGCGTAAATTTATGCTCGGTCGATTCATCAAGCATTGCAAGATGCTTGATGAGTTGATATACATATTCTTCCACACCGGTCCGCTCTTTTTGAAACGCCCCTTTAGCGTGAATGCCAATAATCATAACCTATTTTTTGCTCATTATGCTCTTTTTATAAACATCTAGATTTTCCAACACAATGCCTGTTCCTTTGGCAACGCACAACAGCGGGTCTTTGGCTCTAATTGCCGGAACACCTGTGGTTTTAAACAACAATTCGTCAATATTTTTCAAAAGCGACCCTCCTCCGGACAATACCATGCCTTTATTCATGATATCAGCGGCAAGTTCCGGCGGCGTGTCCTGCAATACCATTTTGACGGCATTAACTATCTCTTTGAGCTGATCGGAAATTGCTTCCGTTACCTGATTGGTTTTTATTTTCGCGACGCGAGGCAAGCCTGTGATAGTGTCTCTGCCTCTGACTTCTATCTCTTCTTCTTCCGAAACCGGTATCGCCGAACCAATGTTTATTTTTATTTCTTCGGCTGTTCTTTCTCCAAGCTCCAAATTTTGAGTTCTCCTGATATAATCAATGATAGCTTGATCAATTTTATTGCCGGCTACCCGCACAGACGACCACGCGACAATGCCTCCGAGAGATATAACGGCGATTTCCGCCGTGCCACCGCCTATATTGACAATCATATTGCCTGAAGCCTCATTTATTGGTATATTTGCCCCGATTGCGGCAAGAACCGGTTCTTTGATCACATATGCCGCTTTTGCGCCGGCCTGTACCGCTGCGTCAACTACCGCCCTTCTCTCTGTAGAAGTCACGCCTGCCGGCACGGAAATCATTATTTCCGGCTTAAACAGCCTCATGCGCCCGCAGCCTTTATTGACGAAATATTCGATCATCGCTTCGGTGATTTTATAATCGGCAATAACTCCGTCTTTCAAAGGCCTTAACGCCATGATGGTGTCCGGTGTCCGGCCAAGCATTTTTTTCGCTTCCACGCCGACTGCCATAACGGTGCGGTCCGCCACGGATACCGCCACCACGGACGGCTCATTAACCACCACTCCTTTTTTGGGAATAAAAACAAGCGTGTTGGTTGTGCCCAAATCAATTCCAATTTTGCGTATAAACATACATCACCATCATATTCAAATTTTGAGAAATTAGCAAGAATGATGTTATAATAGATCTTGTATGACTTTAAAACAAAGAAGAATTTATTTCTTAATATTTCTTTTAATCTTTATCATTGCGGTACCGATACTGGCGTTTTATTCTTTGGGATACAGACTGGACGCCGATAAATTCGCGCTGGTAAAAACCGGAGGCGTTTTTATAAATGCCGATCCCAGAGGCGTGGATATTTATGTTGACGGAGAGTTAAAAAAGAAAACAAGCACAATGCCATTCGCTCAAGGAAAATTGGTTTCCGGACTTTTACCGGGCAAGCATCTGGTGGAAGTTAAAAAGCAAAATTATTCGGACTGGCAAAAGAATTTAGAAGTAACTTCTAATTTGGTAACAGAAGCAAGAAATATTTTCTTGCCGAAAGTCGGTGCAAAGCCGGAGATGATTTCTGAAAACGCGAAAGATTTTGTTTTTTCCTCATCTCACGCGTTGATTGCTTACGCGATCAAAAATGAAATAAAACTTGCGGATGTATCGGACAAAGAAAAGGCTCCGGCAAGTTTTAAATTTTCAGACGGAGAAAACATAAAAAAAATGAGTTTTTCGCCTGATGAGAAATCTCTTTTGGCAGAAACGGAATTAAAAAATAAAAATAAGTTCTATGCCATAGACATATCTTCGTCTGAAATCAAAGAAATCCTTAAAAACAGTCTGGAAAAATACGTAAAAATCGCTTGGCACCCGAACGATTTAAACAAGTTGCTCGCGTTAACAAACAAGAATATTTTATACTCTTTAAATATTAATGTGCAAAATGAGCAAATATTGATGGCAAAAGATACCGGTAACTTCGCCGTCTTTGGAGATTTGATAATATACTCAACCACATTGCCGACAGTGCTTTACGAGAAAAACACCAAATCAGACGCGACTATCCAACTTACAAAAACTCCCATTGAGAACTTTGATCTATCATCGGAAATATTCAGGTCAAAGGGTGGAGAAATAGTTATTTTAAATAATAAAAAAGAACTCCTTTTGTACAATTACGAAACTCAAGAATTCACTTCGCTGGCCGATAATGTATCATATGCTATTTTTTCACCAGACGGGAAAAAATTGCTTTTCCGGAACCAAAATGAAATATATATCTATTATTTGAGAGATATACGCATTCAACCGTATAAAAACGCTGGGGAAACGGAACTTATAACAAGATTCTCAAAGCCGGTTAAAAACTCCGAGTGGTTTGAATACAATAATGAATACATCATGCTGGGCGCTGAAAACAAGACAAAGCTTATTGAGCTGGACAATAGAGACAGACGAAATGCTTATGACATAACTGAAGCGAAAGAACCGATGAAAATCAAATACAACAACTACGACGACTATATCTATTTTCTTGACGGATCCGAATTAAAAAAGATTACCTTGCTGGAAGGTAATCTTTAAAAATACTAAGAAACGCTCTACGCTATCGCTTCGACCATCGCGGGGCTTTTCTTGCTTTTTTGAGGCCGTATTTCCTGCGCTCTTTCATTCTCGGATCTCGAGTCAAAAGACTTGCTCGTTTTAATCGTTTGCGAAAATCAACATTGAATATGACAAGCGCTCTTGCGACCGCGTGCCCAATAGCCTCCGCTTGGGCGTGAGAACCGCCTCCGGACACTATCGCCTCAACTCTGAATCTGTCTGAGCTTTTCATTTTCTTGAGAGGCAGTTCCACTATTCTTTGTAAGTTGGGGAGAGGGAAATAATCATTCAATTCTTTGCTGTTTACCAAATAACCCGTGCCTTTGGTATAAAGCCTCACTCTCGCGATCGCCGTCTTCCTTCTGCCAACAGATTGATAATATTTATCCGGTTTTGCCGCCGGTTTGATTTCTTTCGTTTCTTTTGCTTCCTTTGCTTCTTTTTTCTTCGCAACGGCTAATGATGCTTCGGATTCTTCATGTTCGATTTCTTTGGTTTTGATTGTTTGTGTTTTTTTAGTAGTCATTTTTTAAGAAATAACTTTTAATCTTTTTATCATTCTTGGTCTTAATTTGTTTTTCGGAAGCATGCCATAAACGGTTTCTTTTAAAACCTTTTCCGGTTTGTTTTGCATTAAATCTTTTATCTTTGTTTCTTTCATGCCACCCGGATAACCTGAATACTTGAAATATTTTTTCTGTTCCATCTTGTTACCGGTAACTATGACTTGAGCAAAATTAAATACTTCCACAAACCCTCCTTCATCTTTGTGTCTTTCAAAAGTGGGTTCGTCTTTCCCGCGCAAAAGCAAAGCGACTTCGGAAGCTAATCTTCCAAGCGACTTGCCTGACGCGTCTATTTTATTGATTTTCCTTTGCATAAATTTTACTAAGCTTATTGAACAAATTCTATTATAGCCATCTTTGACCCATCGGATTTCCGTTGTCCTAATTTTATAACTCTGGTATACCCTCCAGATCTCTCTTTATATTTAACGGCTATATCGTCAAAAAGCGTTTTTGTCGGTTTTTCAGCTAATGTTTTCCTTAATAAACGGGTATTATTGACATTCTTTATCTTGGCCCTGGTCACCATCTTTTCTATTTTCGGCCTAAGCCATTTTGCTTTAGCCTCGGTAGTTTTTATTTTACCGTGCGAAATAAGCGCGGTAAGCAAAGCCTTTGCCAACGCTCGTCTTTGATCAGTTTCTCTATGGAATTTTTTTTGCTTATTTAAATGACGCATAACACTATAATCTTTACTCCTCCTTTAAAGATAAATCAATCTTCTTCAATGCCTTCTTAATTTCTGAAACGCCTTTACCTCCCATGCCATCGATTTCAAGCAAGCTGGATTCTGTTTTTCTGACCAATCCGGCAACTGTTTTTATTCCGGCTTCTTCAAGCGCGCTTATCACTCTTGACGGTATGTCTAATTCCGAAACTTTAGCTTTGGATTTGTCGTCTTCCGGCTTCCCCTTTTCCTCCGCGGATTCAATGGTTAATCTTTTTTGTTCGCCGACTTCTTTTTCCGCTTCAGGCTTTTCTTCCTTGCCCGCGACTTTGCTTTCCCATGAAGTTAATTGATCGAATTGCGAAACTAAAATTCCGGCCGCGTTAACAAACGCGTCTTCCGGATCAGAAGTGCCGTCAGTTTCAATGATTACTCTCAAACGATTAAAATCAGTTCTGTCTCCGACACGCATATCTTCCACTTCATAGTTAACCTTTCTGATCGGCGTGAAAATAGCATCGAGAGCCAGAGCGCCGACTTCCAGTTTTTCTTTCTTTCTTGATTCAACCGGAACATACCCGAATCCTTTTTCTATAGTCATTTCAATATCCAATTCCGCTTTTTTATCAGTTAAAGTGGCTATATACGCGGACTTGTTAATAACCTCAACTTGGCTTGGTGCCTCTATATCTTTGCCAGTCACTTCTTTTTCGCCTTTAACTTTTAGAAATACTTTCTGCGGCTCATCTGAATGCATTTTAAATCTCAATTGTTTTATATTAAGCAAAATTTCCACCACATCTTCCATGACAGACGGGACTGTTGAAAATTCATGCGGCACGCCTTTGATTTTCACCATGGTAACGGCCGATCCTTGAAGAGAAGAAAGAAGCACTCTTCTTAAAGCATTCCCTAAAGTCATGCCGTACCCGGGATAAAGACCTTCGATTTCTATTGTAGCATGGAAACCGTCTTTAGAAATAATTTTCGGCGGCTTCGGTAAATTTATAGACATTTTTTAAAAATTAATTATTTTTTATCTGGAATAAAATTCGGTTATCAGCTGCAATTTAAACGGCATATCTATCTCCTGCAATGTCGGCAAACGCTTAACCGTGCCAACCAGATTATCTTTATCCAATTCAAGCCATTCCGGCGGCTGATACTTTTTTAACGCGGCTTTTAAGTCTTTAAACGCGGCTTTGGAGGCCGAACCGGATCTAATAGCGACAACATCCCCGATTTTTAATTGGAAAGAAGGTATGTCAACCCGCCTGCCATTAACGATAAAATGCCCATGCCCGGCTGTTTGCCTCGCCTGGCTTCTTGAACCTGCGAAACCAAGCCTGTAAATAACATTATCCAATCTTGCTTCCAAAAGTTGCGCCAAAACATCCGATGTGGCCGCGTGTTTTTTGGAAGCGGCATCGAAATATTTTCTAAATTGTTTTTCTCTCAAACCGTAACTTCGTTTCACTTTTTGTTTTTCCGCGAGCTGCTTGCCGAATTCCGAACCTCCTCTTCCTCCTCTTTTTGAAGATCCTTTTGACGATCGATGCATGCCCGGAAGACCAGGATTGCGCGATATAGCGCATTTCGGAGTAAAACAACGCTCCCCTTTTAAAAAGAGTTTTTCTCCCGCCCGTCGACACATTTTACATTTTGAATCCAACATAGATAATAATGAAAAAATTAAATTCTTCTAACTTTCGGAGGCCTGCAACCATTATGGGGGATGGGCGTGGTATCGGTAACTGAAGAAACATTCAACCCGGCTGACAGTAAAGATCTTACGGCGGACTCTCGCCCTGATCCTATTCCTTTAACATAAACCGAGACATCCTGCAAACCTGATTTTCTGATTTTTTCCACAACTGTTTCCGCGACTTTGGAAGCCGCGAACGGAGTAGCTTTTTTCGCTCCCTTGAATCCTAAAGCGCCGGATGAAGACCACGCGAGCGCGTTGCCGCTATTATCAGTCGCGGTCATAATAGTGTTGTTATAAGTCGCCTGTATGTAGATATTCGCCGATTTCGTATGTCTTTGCGCGGAAACAACAGCTGCCTTTTTGACAGCCGACTCAAGCTTGGAAGTTTCTTCCATCAACTCTGTTTCGTTTTGTTTTGTTATTTTTTTCTTTCCCACAAAAATAATGCTAAATGATAAATGATAAATATCAACCGATTATTTTATCATTAGTTTACTTCTTATCTACCGCTCTCTTCCCTGATCCGGCGGTTTTCCTTACATTACCTCTTCTGGTGCGTGAATTGGTTTTGGTTCTTTGGCCTCTTACCGGTAATCCTTTTATATGTCTTGTGCCTCGATAGCATTTTATATCTTTCAAGCGCTTTACGTTCAACATCAGCTCTCTTCTCAAGTCTCCTTCAGCCTTATAATTTTTTTCTATAAGCTCTTTTATTCTGTTTAACTCTTCCGGATTCAAATCACCGGCTTTCGTGTCGGCATTAATTTTGGATTGCGCTAAAATGTTTTCAGCGGAAGCCATCCCTATTCCGTATATATAGGTTAGTGCAATCTTGATTTTTTTGTTGTCAGGGATGTTGACCCCTACGATACGTGGCATATTATTTTGATTTATTTTTGCCTCTGTTTATGTTTCGGCGTGGAACAAACAACATGAACCCTCCCCTTTCGACGGACAGTTTTGCATTTAGCGCATATTTTCTTAACAGATGAACGGACTTTCATAACACAAATAAAAAATCAGCTGTCAGATTATATCTTTTAGCTTTTAGAAAAAACTAACTTGTTTCCAAAAGCTAACAGCTATAAGCTAGAAGCTGTTTTGTAATCATTCCAATTCACATAGGACTTACGCGTTTGCCCAAGTTCGAGGCAAAATCGAGGCTTGAGACGAGGC
>CAYIVQ010000021.1:0-12858 GCA_964366905.1 uncultured Candidatus Saccharibacteria bacterium | reverse complement strand
GTATACGACAGCCCGAAAATGAATTACTACCTTTCAAATCAGAGGTATGATATAATTATAATATTGAAATGGCAATAGGCATATTTAGCAAATTGAATATCGCGCGACAGTGCCGCGAGGATTTTAATGTTTCCGTTTGGCGATGCCCGACATTCCTTTTTTTGCTTATGGGCGTTGTTGTTGTTGTCGCCATATTGGTTTCTTACTACATAGCCAATAATTACAGTTCCGACCCGTTAGTGAGCTCTCTTTTGGCAATGGCGACAGCCGCGGTAACATTCACGATAGGGCACATAATGGTGCAAAGCTTTACTACTGTTGTTGAGGCGAATAAATTAAAATCCCGGTTTTTAAATATTATTTCCCATGAATTGCTTACACCGATGACTGCCGTGCGATGGGCTATAAATACTTTGGAAAATAATCCGGAGATTGACGCGGCCGGCAAAGAAAATCGCGCGGCAGACATGTTAAAAATCATAAAGGAGAACAATGATAAATTAGTATCAATCGTTAAAGACATATTAGATGTTTCTCGAATTGAAAATGGCAAAATAGCAATTCAGCCGGCGACCTTTGATCTTTTATCAGGCGTTCAGAAAATCATTATCCAAAAAACTTCTGAGCTTGAACAAAAGCAAAATTCAATTGAACTTAAAAGCGATGATAATTTGCCGCTTGTAAATGCTGATCCGGAAAGGATAAAAACAGCAATTGGAAACTTGATGGACAATGCCATTAAATACAGCAAGCCAAATTCAAAAATTATTATTTCACTAAAACGAGCGGGTGATCATGTTATTTTCGAAATCCAGGATTTTGGGGTTGGCATACCAAAGAAAGAGCATAAAAATATTTTCAGCAAATTTTTCCGAGCTGATAATGTTATATTTTATCAGACAAGAGGGCTTGGCGTCGGTTTATTTTTAGCAAAATTTATTATAGAAGCGTCCGGAGGGAAAATAAGTTTTGAATCCCAAGAAGGATCGGGTTCAAAATTCCGGTTTTCTCTTCCGGTAACGAAATAATTATGTCAAAAATTTTATTTATTGAAGATGAAGTCTCATTACAAACAACTTTAGGCGGAGCATTGAAAGAAGCTGGATTTGAAATCGAGAATGCTTACGACGGAGAAACCGGGTTAAAAACCGCTCAAACATCAAAACCGGATTTGATCTTGCTTGATCTTATATTGCCAAAGATGGATGGCTTCCAGGTTTTGAGAGATTTAAAGAGTGGGGCCGGCACAAAAGATATACCTGTCATAGTGCTGACCAATCTTGAGTCGGCCGATGATGTCGGCAAAGTTATCGCGCTTGGCGCAACCACTTATTTGGTCAAATCCAATTACGAGTTGGGAGATATAGTGGTTAAAATTAAAGAAGTACTAAAGAAATGATAAATGAAGAATGATATATGATAAAAGATAGGAGTGCAGGGTTCGAAAAAAATCAATTTAGAAGCGAAAAAATGAGATGATTTCGAGGCGCGACGACGCAGGAGTAGTATCACTACTTCAAGGAGGAGCAACGAAGAAATCAGCCATTTTTTCGCTTCCCGAAGGGCGGGCGAATTCTGGCAAGCTTCTGCGTTGTTCGTCGTCGCGGTAGTGTAAACTACCGCTTCCTCCTCCCGCCTTGAATCTTGCCAGAATTCACTCCGCTAAATTGATTTTTTTCGAACCCTGCACTCCTAAGTAATTGAGTAGTTTATTTATCATTCTTCATTTATCATTTATCATTGTCGGATGCGCATTGAACCTCAACAACTGATTGCTTTTCTTATCGACGGAGGAATCGCCGAGAAAAAAGATTTGGAAACGGTGCAGGAAGAATCTGGGAAAACCGGAAAAAAAATCGAGGCGATTTTGCTTGAAAAAAAGATTATTTCCGAAGATGAATTGATCAAGCTCAAAGCATATATTTTGGGCGTGCCTTTTGTTAATCTTGATGGTGAAGAAGTGCCGCAAGAAGTTTTAAAGATTATTCCCGAACCGATCGCGAGAAGATATAGTATTGTCGCTTTTAGAAAAAAAGGCAAAGATTTGGAAGTGGCGATGATTGATCCGGAAGATCTTCAAACGATTGAGTTCATTAAAAAGAAAGCAAATCTTAATATTTTACCCCGCCTGACCAATCCGACCGGCATCGCTAGTATTTTAAAGCAATACCAGAAAAGCATTGAGCAGGAGTTCAGCGATCTTTTCGCCGTTCAATCCGATAAAGCTGTCTCCGGAGAAGAAGGAGAAGTTTTGGAGGGTAAAATAATAAGCGCTCCCCGAGAAGAAGGAGAAGGCGGTCAAAAGGTTGAAGATCTAGCTAAAGCGGCGGAAGATTTGCCTGTCATAAGGATTGTTGATTCCTTGATCAAGCACGCGATAACACAAAGCGCGTCGGATATCCATATTGAGCCGACTGAAAAAGATGTGGTTGTAAGATATCGCATTGACGGCATTTTGCACGATGCCATGGTTTTGCCGAAACAGCTTCAGCAAGGCATTATGGCTCGCATCAAAGTACTTTCCAATTTGCGGTTGGACGAGCATCGCTTGCCGCAAGACGGAAGATTTAAAATTGAGAGCGCCGAATTTAAAATTTCTTTTCGTGTGTCTATTATCCCCGTATATGACGGAGAAAAAGTTGTGATGAGGCTTTTGCGGGAAGAAGGGCATAATAATAGTTTAGAGAACTTGGGAGTTCACGGCGAATCTCTTGAGCGAGTGCATCGGGCGATAAAAAAGCCAAGCGGAATGTTTTTAGTGACAGGACCTACCGGATCTGGTAAAACCACTACATTATATACCGCGCTCGAAATTTTAAATACCCCAGATGTAAATATTTCCACTATTGAGGACCCGATTGAATACAGAATGCCGAGGGTTAATCAGACTCAAGTGGCTCCGCATATCGGCCTTACTTTCGCCGCCGGATTAAGAGCTTTACTAAGACAGGATCCGAATATTATAATGGTAGGAGAAATCCGCGACACGGA
The DNA here is from genome assembly GCA_964366905.1 of uncultured Candidatus Saccharibacteria bacterium. Taxonomy (GTDB): domain Bacteria; phylum Patescibacteriota; class Minisyncoccia; order GWC2-36-17; family WO2-46-25; genus CAYIVQ01. Next base: position 9,867 of record CAYIVQ010000021.1, on the reverse strand, counting down.
AACAGCTTCGCTTGCAGTCAACGCGGCTTTGACCGGGCATCTAGTGCTTTCCACTCTGCATACCAATTCCGCTCCCGGCGCTTTGCCTCGCTTGATTGATATGGGTATTGAGCCGTTTTTAATAACTTCAACGGTAAATGCGATTTTGGCTCAACGCTTGGTCAGAAAACTTTGCGCGGAGAAAGAAAAATATCGATTAACGAAAGATCAAATAAAAAATCTTGCCGTACTTTTCAACTTAGAAGATATTCTCGGGGCAATGAAAAAAGTAAAAGCGGTAGCGCCGGATAGCGCTTGGGAAACCATTGATTTTTATAAAGCCAAACCGTCCAAAGAATCGGAATCCGGCTACAAAGGAAGAGTCGGCATATATGAAGTTTTTGAGATGACCGATTCTATCAAAGAACTGATACTAAAAGGAGCGTCTGCCGATGATGTGAATAAGATTGCCAAAAAAGAAGGAATGATAAGCATAGTTGAAGACAGTTTCATTAAAGCGGCGCAGGGGTACACTTCAATAGAAGAAATTCTCCGAGTGACGAAAGAATAAGTAGCGATGCGAATATACGAATTATACTAATGATACAAATGTAAGATATTTTTATTTGTATAATTCGCATTATTTGCATATTCGTATCGATATATTATGCCTACTTTCACATACAGCGCAAAATCAATAGACGGGCAGATTAAATCAGGGAAGCAAGAAGCGAAAGGCAAAGAAGAATTAGCCGCGGCATTAAGAAGCCAAGGGTTTTTTTTGACGTCGGCTGAAGATGAAAGCGATAAAAAGAGTTTTGATATCTCTGTTTTGCTGGCCAAGTTAAACTTTTTTCAGAAAATTTCTTTGGTAGAAAGAATTATGTTTACTAGGAATTTAGCGGTAATGATTGGAGCCGGGCTTGCTTTAAATCGCGCGCTGACTGTGCTGAAGATGCAGACTACAAGTAAGAGGTTTCAGGCGATAATCGGACAGGTTTCAGATGATATCCAGGCAGGTAAGCCGTTTTCAGAAAGCTTAGGCAGGCATCCGAATGTGTTCCCGGATCTTTATGTCAGCATGGTTAAAATAGGCGAAACAGCCGGCAATCTGGAGGAGGTTTTGAATAATTTATCTGATCAGATGAAAAAAGATCACGACATCGTATCTCGTGTCAAAGGAGCTTTAACTTATCCGGCGGTGATTTTGGCAGTAATGTTGATCGTCGGTTATCTTATGATGACCATCGTAGTTCCGAAGCTTTCAGCGGTATTTTTGGAATTGGGGGCGGATCTTCCTTTAAGCACTAAAATCTTAATTACAATGAGCGATATCATGAAGAATTATTGGTATTTGGCGGCTGGGGGCGCTGTCGTCGGAGTTTATCTTTTCAGGATGTTTTTAAAGACCAGTTTTGGCAAAAGAAGATTTGATGAGCTTATACTCAAAACGCCGGTCATTAGGAATCTTTCCAAACAGTTGAATTCGGCAAGATTCTGTCGCACTTTAAGCACTTTAGTGGATTCCGGAGTGCCGATTGTCAAAGCGCTTGAGATTTTGGCTCATACTATGACTAACACTTTATTTTCCGATTCCTTGAAAAATGCAGCCGAAGAGATACAAAAAGGCAAGACATTGTTTAATGCGATGGAAAAATACAGCGCTTTATATCCGCCGCTTGTCACTCAAATGGTCGCGGTCGGAGAAGAAACCGGTTCTTTGACGAAAGTATTGATAAAACTGGCGGATTTTTATGAAGAAGAAGTCAATAATATTACAAAAAACTTATCCACTATTATTGAGCCGGTGCTTATGGTGATTATCGGGGCGGCAGTCGGATTTTTTGCCATATCCATGATTACGCCTATGTATAATGTGATGAATAACATTTAAAAAAGAATCATGAATTAGGAATTACGAATTATGGAAAGAAAAATTTTCATGATTCATGATTCATGATCCATGATTCCAATGATAAGGGTTTCACCGTTATAGAGCTTATAATCGTTATCGGAATAGCGGGAGCTTTGGCAGCGGGCGCATTTATCGGCTACCGCTCAATGTCGATCGGTTCAGAATTGAAAACAACGGCATTTAAAGTAACCGATGTCTTGAATCTAGCTCGTCAGCGAACGCTGGCATCGCTTGCGGCATCAAATTATGGCGTGCATTTTGAGCAGGAGCAATTTATTCTTTTCAAAGGAGCGATTTACGATCCTCTGGACCCGGATAATATATTTTATCCATTGACTGATTCTCTGGAGATTTCTGAAATTGTTTTGAATGGCGGAGGATCTGAAGTTGTGTTTGATAGAATAACAGGCGAAACTGCCAATGCGGGGGCTGTTAAAATCCAAGTTCAAAATGATTCTTCAAGATTCAAAACGGTAGAGGTGCTTTCATCCGGAAGAGCGGATGTCTCTTCCGGATCTCTGGCGCCGGCAAATACGCTTATCACGGATTCAAGGCACGTTCATTTTGCTTATGCACAAGATACGCGTTCCGCGAATACTTTGAGTTTGGAATTCCCCGGCTATATTACCAACGATATAAATTTTCAGGATTATCTTGACCCCGGGAAAACCGTGTTTGACTGGTCTGGTTCTATTTTAGTTAACGGTTCCAATCAAGTTTTGCGTGTACATACTCATAGTTTAACATCAACAAGTACTGCTTTTTCTGTCACTCGCGACAGGCGCTACAATAATGCCGCGCTTAATATATCTTTGGATGGACAGAATTTGATAAATTATGCCGCTGACGGGACCACCACGCAAGGAACATCGCTTTGGGTATCAGCGCCGGTATGGCAATAAGACATGATTTAAGAATTAAGATTTACGATTTAAGAAGAATCAAACCAGTAGCATTTTTTATTCTTAAATCCTAAATCCTAAATCTTTTCTATGTTTCAAGTTTCAAGTTTCAAGTTTCAAGAGAAGGGTATAAGTATAATCGAGGTAGTAATCGCGATTGCTGTCGTGTCTACGGTATTTTTCGCTATTTCTCAAGTCAGTATTTCAGCATTGCGAGCATCCACGGATAGAAACACAAAAGCAAAAGCGCTTGCCATCGCGCAGGAAGGTATGGAAGCGGCGCGGAGCATAAGGGACGCGAGTTGGGCGACAAATATCGCCGGCATTAATTTTGGCGCTACTTATTATGTTACGGCTTCATCAAGCCAGTGGGTTCTCACGCAGACAAACCCCGGTTTGATTGAAAATAAATTCACAAGAACGGTTATTTTGGACAATGTCTCCAGAAATATCAATGATGACATTGTTGATATAGGCGGGACAAATGATGTCTATACTAAAAAAGTGACAGTAACCGTTTCATGGGGGAGTCAAGGCAAGAATGTGAAATTGGTTGGGTATATTATGGATATTTTAAAAAATTAGCTTCGTTAGCTTCCAGCTGTCAGCTTTTAGAAAAAGTTTTTCAGTTGAAGATTGATGAAGCTAATGAAGCTAATGAAGCTAAAAGCTGATGGAGGTTTTACTCTAATTGAAATTCTTGTATACGCCGCTATCACGGCTGTTGTTACTTCCGTAATTGTTTTATTTTTAGTCAGTTCGCTGAACGCCTATAACAAATCGCAAGCGTCGCAGAATGCTTTGAATAATGCCAATGATAGTTTAAAATTTATAATAGATGAGATAAGGTATGCGGAAAGCGTTTATACCTTAACCAGTATTTTCAATTCCGATAGCGGGCAATTATCTTTGGAAACTTTGCAAAACGCGCCATCAGGAGAAAATTCCGGTTTTGTGGATTTTTATCTTGATAACGGCAGAATTTACAGAAAGCGCGAAGGATATGCGGCCATACCGCTCACCTCAGAAAGAGTTCTTATCACCAAGCTTAGATTTTCCCAATTTGGGACGGCAGGCGTGAATGATTCCATTACAGTTGAAGTGAATGGAGCGATAAACGATTCCAGCGGGAAGCAATCTAATCAAGCGGCTATTAATCTAAAATCAACGGCGGCGTTGAGAGGAAGTTATTAAAATAATGTCAAAAATCAAAAGTCAAAAATCAAAAGTCATTGAAGATGGTTTTGCGGCGATTGTCGCAGTGTTGACAGTTATGGGTATTGGGCTTGTTTTCAGTTCCGCTTTTTTATTCTCTTCATTAAGAGGTAGCGACGCCTTGAAAGAAGATATACGCTCCGCTCAAAGTTATTACGCTTCCGAATCCGGCGTTGAAGACGCGATGTATCGCATAAAATACGGCAAAAATATTGGGGCGTCAAATAATCTTTCCGTCGAAGGTGCTCAAGTTACGACAAGTGTTGTTACAACAGGCAATACAAAAACAATCGCATCAACAGCAGATAAAAATAACGCCGTCAGAAAAGTGCAGAGTGTTTTAGAATATAGCGCCACGGAAGTCGACTTTTTTTATGGGGTTCAAGTCGGCGCCGGCGGGTTGGAAATGGGGCAGAACTCGGAAGTTATAGGGAATATTTATTCAAACGGGCCGATTTCTGGAGAATCAGGGTCTAAAATCAGCGGAGACGCTGCTGTGGCAGTCGGCGCCACTTCTACCCCTATTGTTTCATGGGAGATACAAAATGCCGATTTTAATGCTGGTGTGACAACCGGGAGCGCGATTACAATCGTTGACGCCACAGGTACGGTGGGAGAATACACATCTTTAGCTTTGGGCTCCGACGGCTTTGCCAGAATCAGTTATATGGATGATACTAATAAAGATCTTAAATTCGCGCAGTGCGTTAACGCTGATTGTTCATTATCTTCGAAAATGGCGGTTGATACTGTTGGTGAAGTTTTTGAAGTGACTTCGCTCGCGCTTGATTCCAATAATTTCGCTCACATTAGTTATTATCATGACGGTAACGACGATCAGAAATTCACGCGCTGCACTAATGCCGATTGTTCCGCTAAAAATACTACTATTATAGAGTCAGCTGGTAATGTCGGCGATACAAACTCGGTGAAGATCGGCGCCGACGGTTTCGCGCGCATCGCGTATTTGCAAGATGACAGCAACGATGTAAAGTTTGCCCGTTGCACCAATGTCGATTGCACAGCAAAAAATATAACGACGGTTGATTCATCCGGCGATGTGGGCGAATGGCTTTCATTAGCTCTCGGTTCAAACGGCTTCGCTCGCATAAGCTATCATGACGATACCGATAATGAATTGCAGTTTGCGAGATGCACTGATGCGGATTGTACTAACAAGAATATTACGATGATTGATTCAACAAATGATGTCGGCAAGCATAATTCGATTGTCTTGGATTCCAATAATTTCGCGCGCATAAGCTACTACGACGCCAGTGGAAGAGATTTAAAATTCGTGCAATGCACTAATGAAGATTGCACTAATAAAAACATTACTACGGTTGATTCGTCCGGTACAGTCGGCGAGTATACGTCTATTGCTTTGGGAGCCGACGGCTTCGCGCGCATAAGCTATTATGATTCTTCGAATAGCGCGCTGAAATTCGTTCGCTGTACCAACGCAGATTGCACAGCTAAAAATATAGCTACAGTTGATAATTCCGCCAGTGTAGGCACATATACCTCTATCGTGCTCGGCTCCGACGGCTTCGCCCGCATCAGTTATTATGATGCCACCGGCAGAGATTTGAAATTCATCAGATGCGCGGATGCCGATTGTTCCCCGCCGGTTTCACAAGTGGATTTGGCGCAAAGTTTCAGGTTGCCCGATGACGCAAACATTGTTAAGGCGGAAATGTATCTGAAAAAAGTCGGTAGTCCGGCTAACGCGACTGTTTATATTGTCAGCGACTCCGTCGGTTCTCCTGGAGATGCCGGAGATATTTTAGCGACCGGAACACTGAACGCGTCGCTGGTTACCGGTTCTTATGACTGGACGACAGTCACTTTCAGTTCTCCGCCATCTTTGAATGATAATACAACGTATTGGTTAGTGCTGGATACTTCTTTGGATAACTCAAATTATTTTGTCTGGGGCGGGGATTCCACGGATAATTATCTCGATGGCACAGGAAAGAAAAGCGCCGATTGGACAAGCGGAGGATGGTCTTCGGTTGGCGGTGATCTGGACTTCAAACTTTATTCCGCTACAACACAGTCTATTGACGGCGTGATAGTGACCGGCATAGCGAAAGCTAATACGATTACAAACAGCAAAATTTGCGGCGATGCTTATTATCAGACTATAGACACAGACTCTTTGAATTTCTTAAACACTCCAACTAATCCAACTTGCGCAGACCCGCTTACTAATGGCACTGCTTATCCTGGTTCGCCGGATGCCCCGCAGGCCAATATGCCGATATCCCAAGCCAATATCAACCAATGGAAAGAAGAAGCTCAAGTAGGGGAGCCGATAACCGGCGACTATGATATTTCCACGGATGTTTCGCTTGGACCGAAAGAAATTACCGGTAATTTGAATATGACAAGCAACAACAAAACTCTGACAATCACAGGCACTATTTATGTGCATGGAAATATTGATATAAGCAATGGTTCAACGATCAAATGCGATGCTTCTTATGGGGCCGATTCCTGTATAATTTTAGCCGATGGCTGGATTCATTTGTCCAATAACGGAATATTTTCCGGTTCAGGAACAACAGGTAGTTTCTTGATGATGCTGACAACGTTGGCATGCACAGGAGTTCCTGTCGCCGGTTGCGGGCATCATGATGGCGCGATTGATGTGCACAACAACGCGCTTGGCGTGATATTTTATGCTTCTAATGGTATGATTAATTTACACAATGGCGTAAATATTACCGAAGCGGTGGCGTATAAGTTGAGAATAGATAATACCGCCGTTATTACTTATAACCAAGGATTAGCGGACTCCAGTTTTTCTTCCGGTCCAAGCGCCGGATGGCAAATCAGCGATTGGAAAGAAATACAGTAATATGTTTAATTTTTTCTCAAAAAGTTTATATGAAATAGAGCCGGATGCTTTCGGTTTGGATATATCCGATGAGTCTTTCAAATTTGTCCAGCTTAAGCGGGGGAAAAACGAAATACGATTATCTTGTTTCAGTTTCGGCGATTTTCCAAGCGAAGTGATGATAAATGGCGAGGTGAAAGACGAGGATGCCATTGTTAAAATTTTGCAAAGCGCCTTCTTGAATCCGAAATTTGGGAAATTAACCTCGCGTTACACAGTTTGTTCTTTACCGGAAGAACATTCTTTTATAAGAGTTATTCAGCTTCCCAAGATGAGCCTCAAAGAAACCAAAGAAGCGGTTAAATGGGAAGTTGAACAGAATGTGCCCATGGATATCAACGATGTTTATTATGACTGGCAGGTGGTGCAGGTTGGAGATAAAAACATTAATCATCAAGACATTTTGATATCGGCCACTCCGAAAAAAATAGTAGATAGCTATATGTCGATTTTAAAAAGATGCGGGCTTTTAGTGAAGGCGTTAGAAGTTGAATCTGTCGCGGTAAGCCGTTCGCTGGTGCCGGATTTAAAAACCGATGGGCCGGCTTTGCTCATTGATCTTGGCGCTACAAGAGCTAGTTTCATTATCTTCTCAGGCAGCGCTATTCAATTCACTTCTTCATTGCCTGTTGCCGGGAATAAAATGATTGAAGCGATTATGGGAGCGCTCAAAGTAGATAGAATTGAGGCGAAGAGACTATTCTACGATGTTGGTCTTGATAAACAAGCCGATGGAGGACTTACGGCCGCGGCATTATATCCGATGGTAAGCGATCTAGCTAACCAAATCAAAGAGTATATATCCTTCTATGAGAGCCACGCTGCGCACGAACACGCTCTGAAGAGCAATGTTTTGGTTAAAAAAGTTTTATTATGTGGCGGGGCATCGAATTTAACCGGACTAACGATTTATCTCTCATCTCTTTTAAAGATTCCAGTGGAAGCCGGCAACCCATGGGTGAATATTTTGAAAGGAAATATCAGAGAAGTCCCTGCTTTGCCATATAGAAGGTCTTTGAGTTATACGACTGCTTTAGGACTGGCGTTGTCGGGAATACAAAAATCATGAATTAGGAATTAAGGAAAAATAAAAGCAGATAATTTTTTATTCTTTTTATAGTTCATAATTCTTTATTCCCAATTCTAGTTTTCTATGCTTACCTTAAATTTATTACCGGAACAATATAAAATCGAGTATAATTTTGAAAAACGCAGACGATTTATCGTCGCGGTTTTACTGTCGTTATGTGTTATTTTGATCATTTTTAACGCGCTTATGTTCGCCACCTATGTTTTCTTAAAGACGCAAAATCAAGCGTTGAGCGGAGCTTTGGTCTTTCAAAATTCCGAAGACGACGCAAAGCGTTTATCTTCTCTTGAAAAAAATGTGGCGGTATTGAATGGAAAGATCGTGAAAGTGACAAAAGCCAAAAACGAAGATTTTAATGTTGCCGGCTTGCTGGAAAAAATTTCTGAAATATCAGGGCATGGGTCTTACTTGGAAACCGTTTCTATAGATAATATTTCCGGACAGGTTAATATAGGCGGGTTTGCCAAAGACAGAAGCGCGGTTCTCGAACTTAATGATGCTTTGTCAAAGAGCGAATTTGTTTCTAAAGACAGCCTTTTAAATCCGATCCAAAACATATTAAAAAGCAAAGACATAACATTTGTTTTTAATTTTAAGCTGACAGGGCATTGAAATGAATTTATCACCGCAAAAAAAATTTTATTTAAACATCTTTATCTTTATTGCGGCAGTAGCGGGCTTATGCTTTTTGCCGTGGTATGTTTTTGGTTTGATCATTGAAGAAGGGAATAAAATCCAGAGCGTGCGATCGGAAACGGTCACGTTAAACAAACAAAGAGCCAGAATAAATGAGTTGATGAAGGAATACGAGCGCGTTGACGAATCGGCATTACAGTTGGAGCAATCATTGCTTTTATCGTCTGATAAGTTGAAATTCATTCTTTTGATTGAAGAATTGGCTCGCGATACGAATGTAGAACATTTACTTGATGTTGCCGGCGCAGATCCGGAGGCCGCTTATTTTAATATTTCCGCGTTTGGTTCTTTTAATAATGTGTTAAAATTTATTTATTTGTTGGAAAACGCGACATATTATATTTCGATTCAGAAAATTCAGATTACAAAAGGGAGTGCTAAAGACGGGTCGAGCATTGTAAGAGCACAGATGTTTATTAAGGTGTTTGCTCAGTAATGCTTATGCAATTTAAACAGCCGACAAATTTATCTTATAAAAGCTTTTTAGCAAAGTTAACTTCGTTTTTAAAGCGCCGATACGGTTTTTTATTGTCTTTGTGTTTTATTTTCTCTATTGCGTTTTGGGGTTGGATTTTTTGGCAATACGCGTATTTAGCGGCTTTTAGCGAGCCGGAAGTCAAGGAGGCCAGATTTATTAAAATAAAAAAAGCCGAAATGGAGAGCTTGATGCAAAATATAAATGAAAGGCAAGGATTTAGAGACCAAATTAAAGATAAAACATTTTTAGACCCTTTTGTAGAAAAGCAGGTTTTACCGCAACTCTTTGAATCCAATACTGCTTCAAGCTCCGTGCCTACTATTCTCTAATCTCTCACTTGATACTTATAGTAGAGTTGTGTTATATTTTGTGAGTTCAAAATAATCATTGTTTGTCCAAGAGCAAGGCGATTGGCAACAAACAGCAGTTCAGCGAGGCAACCCGCGAACACTGAGAGCGGAGCAGTTGCCGTATGACAACAACCCGCGAACGCAGAAAGCGGAGCAGTCACCGTATAATGACTTTTGCCGGGTCGAGCTCCCATAGTTTAATGGATAGAACACTAGCCTTCTAAGCTGGATATGTAGGTTCGATTCCTACTGGGGGCAAATAAAAATTGAGGGGGGTTCGTCCGGTCATTCGACCGGACGCCAGATCGAATGATCTGGCGATTCCTCCCGACAGAAAATA
>CAYIVQ010000020.1:8876-13239 GCA_964366905.1 uncultured Candidatus Saccharibacteria bacterium | reverse complement strand
AAAATTAATTATTAATTATATACTCAAATATATATGAGCAATTTTCTCAAACAATCGGCGCAAAAAGGGTTCACTCTTATTGAGCTGATTATCGTTATTACCATTTTGGTTATTTTGGGCGTCGTGGTTGTGGTATTAATTGATCCAGCGGAAATTTTGGCGCAATCGCGGGACTCGCAAAGAATTTCCGATCTTGCCGCCATTAAAGGAGCAACGCAGTTAATACTAGCCAGCGGCGTGCCGGCAACAGGCAGCTGCGGCAGTACCCAACCTATAAACGCGTCAAGTTCGATGTGGATTTCCATGCCTTCAACTGCCGGCGGTTCGGCATATTCCTCAACAACCGAAGCGCTGTCAACATTGGCTGACGGCACAGGATGGATCAAAGTTAATTATGCCAGTTCCACTACAGGGCGAGCTTTCAGCAATCTTCCGATTGACCCGACAAACACAATCGCTGGCAGTTTATCCTACCGCTGGGGATGCACATACATAGGAAGCATATATGAATACGAAGTGGACGCCACACTGGAAAGCGCTAAATACAAACCTGGTTGTACCGCATCCGGTTGCGATAACAAATCTGCTAAAGACGGCGGAAACAGCACCACAAGATACGAAGTTGGCAACAATCTCAATGTTCTGCCTGCGACATTCTAAAATAAACTATTGCAACCGGGTTGCAATAGAAACAAAAATCCTCCGATTCTCTCGGAGGATTTTTTATTGCAATTTGATGCTTCCGGGAGTGCCGGTGTAGTCTATGTTGGTTGAAGCGCTGAAATCGGTGCCGAAGTTTTCGTCTTCGCCGGACCCCGGAGCGCTGCCACTGCTTACCCAATTAGTCTGAATAGCGGCTGTGTTGCGGGAGCGCGTGAGATAATTGCTCGCGGTTGTAGTTCCCATGCCCGCTCCCCCGCTGTTTTGCCATGTGACGACGACAGTCACTTTTTGCGTGGACGGGTCGCTACCGCCGCTTGAAACGATATTTCTTGTCGTCGCGTCGCGAAAAACATTTTCAACGTAAAAATATTTCGTGTAAGTTAAATCATTCGCGACGACGCTTTCCCCTGATGTCGTTGTCGCGAAACACCATTTTTCCGCGCCGCAAATGGCAGTTGTGTTCGCCGGATAATATTTATTGCCAAGCCCTTTGCCAAGCCCGTACAATAAATTCCATTGTTCAGTCGCCACCGCCTGTACTGTTTCCATAACTTCTTTGGCTATGGCGTTCGCGGTGGTTTTTTGTCCGCCTTTTTTATTAGTGTCCAGCCCGACAGCAATCAGTTGCGCCGCCACAATTCCGATGACCGCAAAAATCGATATGGCGACAAGAATTTCAAACATGGAAAACCCGTCTTCTTTTTTTGTAATTCGTGATTCGTAATTCATAATTCGTTAGTTTGCGTTTATTCTCCCGCTTGCTTCTATGTTAATAGTCTGCGATTTTGAACCGTCGGCGAATGAAATGATAGTTGATGTTGCCGTGGTCGTTCCTGTAATGTTGGTAAAAACCACATCTGTATACGATGACACGGCAGGCAATGTGAAAACAACGGCTGGAGGAAGATATATTTTTTGCGTCGTGCTGGCAACGTTGTAAACATTGCCGTAAAAAGTTTCATAGTAATCATCCGCTCCGTTGGTGAATCTAATGCCCCATTTATCCCCTTGATTGTTGGAGTCGCCGTCTTGGCTCATAAGCGCTCTGTTTTGCGCCAACCGCAGTTCACCGACAATATCTTTTGACGCCGCTTCCAAGGCCGTCGCCCTATAATAATTAACCAAGTTAATCCCAGCCGCCGCGGCAATAATGGCTATGATAGCCATACTAATAAGTAGCTCTAAAATTGAAAAACCATTTTCATATTTCATGGTTTATCTTATAGATCCAATAAGCTGATAAATAGGCATAATGATTGAGAGGGCGAGAGTTCCGATCATCAAGCCGACACCGAGAAGCAATGCCGGTTCAAGCACCGTGACCAAAGTTTTTAAAGTGTTGTCCACTTCCTCTTCATAATATTGCGCCAGACTTTCAAGCATAAACTCCAGATTGCCGGATTTTTCGCCGACAACAATCATCGTCGTGGTCAGTCGCGGGAAATACGCCGACCTCCTTTTCATAGCCATACCGAAAGACACTCCTCTTGAAACTTCTTGCTCCGTCATCTCTAAAATTATTTTTTTATAAAGCGCGTTGCCGATGCCTTCCGCAGTGATTTCCAGCGCTTTGATGATGGGGATGCCTGATTTAAGAAGCGAGTGCAATGTGCGAGTGAATCTCGTCAGAGCGATTTTTTGCAATAAAACACTGATAATCGGCAATTTGCGCGCCACTCTGTAAATCATCTCCCTGCCGATGGAAAATTTCTTCAAAAAATAAATTAAAACGATAAAAAACAAACATATTATTATCGACAACAGCCACCGATGAGTCACAAAATCAGATACATTCAAAAGCATTTGCGTAATGAACGGCAATTTGATCTGCGACTGCGTGAAAATTTTTCCGACTCTCGGCAAAACCATGGTCACAAGAAGCACAACAACGCCGAGAGATGCCGCGACGAGTATCGCCGGATACGCCATCGCCGATGTTACTTTTCTTTTAAGCTCATGCTCTTTTTGCAGTTGGACGGACATCTGCATCAGCGCGTTTTCCATCGTGCCGGATGCTTCCCCGGCTCGTATCATGCTCACGAATACTATCGGGAAATGATTGGGAAATTTAGCGAGAGCATCCGACAAATGGCCGCCTTTTTCCAGATCGGTTTTGACTTGAGACAAGATTTTTTTGAGAGCGGCGTTTTGAGTGTCGTCCAGCATAATGTCTATCGCTTCGGAAATGCTGATGCCGGAGCGGATCATCAAAGCCATGTTTCTAGCAAACATGATTTTATCCGACAAACTGAATCTTTGGAATATGGCGGAACTTAATTTAGCCGACGCTTTTTTGCGCTGAATAATTGAGACCGGCGACAGCTCATGCTTTTGCAAATACTCCAAAACAGCCGCTTCATTATCAGCTTCTATTTCCCCTTCCTTAATATCCCCTTTTTGGTTTGACGCAATGTAGTAAAAATTTGGCATAGTATCGATGCGAATATGCAAATAATGCGAATTATGCAAATTTATGTTTCGCCTCAGTATCTATTTTAACAATTCTTACTGGCTTCAAATAACGATTTCTGAAATTAGTAAGTAGCCCTAGTTTACTTTGAATTACGAAACTCTCTATTTGTCATTCTGAGCTTGCGAAGAATCTAATATTTTACTTGATTTTCAGAGATTCTTCGGTCGCTGACTCCCTCAGAAAGACACAAAGATTGGCATTTCGTAATTCAAAGTAAATTAGTATATTCGCATCGCTACTATTCCATTATAACTCTCATCACTTCTTCAAGCGTAGTCAGCCCTGCTTCCGCTTTTTCAATTCCGTCTTCAAACATTGTTTTCATTCCGGCTTCGCGGGCGGCTTTGCGCAATTCTTCAACGGACATTTCCGGCTTAATCATTTCTTTTATGTTGTGATTCACGTCCAGTATTTCAAATATGCCGATTTGCCCGGAATATCCGCTATGTGAACAAGAGTCACAGCCCCTGCCTTTATAAAGTTGCTGCGGAAGTTTTATTTCTTTGTTGCCGCCGGATACCGCCGTGAGCTGTTTTCTAATGGATTCCTGTTCTTCTTTGCTCGGAGCGTAACTCGTTATGCAATGTTCGCATATTTTTCTGACCAACCGCTGGGCGATAATAGTGTTTAAAGTGTTGGCGACCAAAAAAGATTCTCCGCCCATATCAATCAAGCGCGGGATGGCTGTCGGAGCGTCGTTTGTGTGAAGAGTGGAAAGAACCAGGTGGCCAGTCATGGCGGCGTTGAGCGAGATACCTACCGTTTCTTCATCACGGATTTCTCCGACCATAATAATATCGGGATTTTGCCTCATCAAACTCCGAAGACCATTGGCGAAAGTAATACCCGCTTTCGCGTTGACCTGCGTCTGATTAAGCCGCGCAATATCATATTCAATAGGATCTTCAATGGTAGCAATATTCACATCCGGCGTATTGAGTATATGTAAAATCGCGTATAAAGTAGTGGTCTTTCCGGAGCCGGTCGGGCCGGTAATCAAAATCATGCCGAAAGCTTTTTTAATGCTTTCCAAAACAATGGCAATGTCCGATTCGGAAATGCCCAGTTCGTGCATATTGAGCGGCCTTAACGATCCCTTTAGCAAGCGCATAACTATTTTTTCCCCGTAAAAAGTCGGCATAACGGATACGCGGATATCCACGCTCTGCTCTTCCAGTTTGAATTTGAATCTGCCGTCTTGCGGAGCGAAATGCATGTCTATTTGCA
>CAYIVQ010000020.1:6409-8776 GCA_964366905.1 uncultured Candidatus Saccharibacteria bacterium | reverse complement strand
CAGCCGGCGTTTGGTTCAAATTAAGATTCGGGGTCATGAAATGCTTGGACATTATTTCCCCAAGATAGTTTTCCGGCATATATCCTTTGCCAAGCAAAACATTCACCATAGTGCGGTTGCTTCTCGCCGCTTCTTGCCGAGCAAGCTCAAATTGCTCCGGCGTAACCAGCCCTGAATCCAAAATGATGCTTTTTAAATTTTGTTCGGAGATGTGCATTTACAAAAATTTCTAATAACGCCTTCGACAATTAGAGAAGCGTTTGTTTACTTGGGAATTTTAATTACGAAATTCCCTGTTTGTTATTCTAAGTCAGCCAGCAAGATTTGTCATTCTGAGCTTGCGAAGAATCTCCTAGATAACAAAGATTATGAGATTCTTCGCAAGCTCAGAATGACACAGACTCGATTTTTATATTTCTCACACTATTAGTAAGTATATCTTCAAATACTTCCCTATCTCATTTCCAAATAATAGCGTGATAATCATCGCCGCGATCATTATATTTTCCATTGATACTGAAATATTCGCATCCAGTTTTTTCTGACGAACTGCGGAAATTATCGCTGAAAGCAAAGCCAGCGCGAAAATTAAAATAATATAAAGCGCGAAGTTCGGCCATTTGACTGCAAGCGCGGCAAGCGGCAAAAGCAAATATTCTTCTCTTGATAAAACAACTTTATAATACTTGTTTATCAGTATCACAATGTAATACAAGAATATTCCGGCTCCAAGCGCGGCAAGAAACGGCGCGATAAAGTGGAAAAAAGAATACTGTTCAAACCATCGCCAAGATTGATATGGCGGCAACATCAAACGCGCAAACGGATCGCCGGCATAAACGCGATACTGAATATAGATTTGCGCCACCGCGAAAACAATATTGAAAATTAAAAAGAACCAAATCAGTTTTTTCAGTATCAGCGCTTCAAACCAATTTCTGTATTTCAAATATAAAATATGCGCGCTAACCCCGATTCCTAAAGCAACTGGAATATACACTAATACTTTATTTAATACATCTAGATTGAACATCTCTTCTAATTGATATGTTGTCATCCTGAGCGCGCCAGCAGACGGGCGAAGGATCTCTGTTTGTTTTGCTAGAGATTCTTCGGTCGCCGACTCCCTTCAGAATGACATAAACAAAATATCGCTCTACAACTCAATGACTTTTGACTTTATCTATTATACCACTTTCTCATTCAAACAAAAACCCCCGCGCCGGAAATGGAGCGGGGGTTTCTCAAAACAACAAGTTCAGTTTTAATTAGCGGGCGCGCCAGCCGGCAAGACATTTAAGTTAGTCCCGACTTCATATCTGTAAGTTGAGTTGCCGCCATCTTTGGCTGCTTTCGCATCGTCTGTAACATACGCTGTGCTTTCAAGAGTAGCGTCTATTTCAAATGTGTTATTCGTTAAGCATGCGTAACGATAGTAATATGTATCCGCGGTAGCAGAATCGGCTGTTGCTCCGGTTTGGTTTACTGGATCTATTGGCAGTTTAGCTACTGGAGGACTTGATGAAGAAGCAACGGAAGCGAAATTTACGCGAACCCAGCCGGTGCTATTATTTTGTGTGTAGTTAGCCGCAGTAGTAGAGCCATACCCTGTTGCAGTAAATAAATCGGTGCCGTCGCTTGGAACGCTCACCCACTGCGAGCTTGTCGCGGCAGGAGCGGAAGCCGCGCAGCCGGTTAAAGTATTGGCCGGCCTGTCCTGCAGATAAAGCACAATGGCTGTGCGCAAAACTGCCATATCGGACATTCTTTGCACATCTCTCGCTTTCTTGAGCATTTCCACCGGATTAATAAACAGCACGACCACTAAAGTCAGAATTGCCAAAATCGTGATAACAATAAGCAACTCCAGCAACGTAAAACCTTTTTGAAGATTCTTGAACATATTAGTGTTAATAATTTTTAATGTTAATTTTTGATTATTTATATATTATACTCCCTTTACGGTTTTTTGCAAAATATCTTCCACCTTGCTGATTACTGACTCTAATTTTACATTGCTTTTGACCAAAAAATCAACAGCGCCCAATTGCATGCCTTTTTCAATGTCCGCTTCCTGGCCAAGATTTGAAAGAATTATAACAGGAATGTGGTTCAACTTCAAATTCTGCTTTAATGTTTCAAGCACTTCAAAACCGTTTTTCTTAGGAAGCATCAGATCAAGCAATATTAAATCCGGCATCAAATCATCGGCTTTTTTCAACCCCTCGTCCCCGTCATAAGACGAATATACGGAATACCCCAAAAGCCCGAGCTTGGTTTGATAAATTTTATTGAGCATCACATCGTCTTCAACGATAAGAATTTTTATATCCCGTTTTTCCATAGGTAATATTTTAACTTAATTTA
>CAYIVQ010000020.1:0-6309 GCA_964366905.1 uncultured Candidatus Saccharibacteria bacterium | reverse complement strand
TATCAAATCTCATGCGGCAGTTCCGGATGTTTTTCCAAGACAACCTTGGTTATCATCTCCGACAACGAGCCAGCGAAATGATGATACGCGTCTCGCAACTGCTCAAACGTTTCTTTATCGCATTTGCTCCCGTCCAAAACTTCTCCTGTCGCCGTTATTTTCAAATCCGGTATTTTTTGAGCGATTGACATGGCGACATTCGGCCCCATCATTTCCATGTGGGCTTTGATTAAATCATTAGTTATTTTTTTATAATCATTCATAAATTTAATTTTGAATTTTTAAAAGTATCCTGCTGCCTAGCAAATGATAAAATTCAACTTTTATTTATAAATAAAACATGCGGTAAAAATGCTGTCATCCTGAGCCGTCAGCAGACGGAGAAGGATCTAGCAAGTCTTGAAACTCTGAATTGATACTGATAATTAAACTAATCTTTTTTGCTCTAGTCCAACCTTTAATCTTTTTTTCTGCAGAAATAGCTTCATATGAGGATTCAAATATATCATACCAGATTATTTTGCATATATTATATTTTGAAGCAAAACCTTTGATTAATTTATTTTTATGTTCAAATAATCTTCTTTCTAAATTATTAGTAACCCCGGTGTATAGCACAGAATGATTTTTATTAGTTGCTATGTATGTATAGTAATATCGGCTCATAAGATTCTTCGGTCGCTGACTCCCTCAGAATGACGCGAAAATTATTATTTTAAAATTCAAAATTAGGAATTCTTTAAATTACGAAATGGTATTTTTTCTGTCATCCTGAGCCGTCAGCAGACGGAGAAGGATCTCTTTGCCGGATTCTATGAGATTCTTCGCAAGCTCAGAATGACAAATAAAGCGTGCTGTTCTTCATTTATCATTTTTTAAGAAGTCCTCCTCCCAGCATTTGCCTCTTGCTTCCGGCGAGTGGAAGGGTGAAACAAAATGTCGTGCCTTTGTCTTCTTCCGATTCAAACCACAGTCTGCCGCCCGATGTTTCCACTATCTCTTTGGAAATATAAAGCCCGAGTCCCGTGCCGCCGACTCGCGAAGTATTCTCCGCCCGGAAGAATTTTTCAAATATCCTGTGTTTTTCCGCGTTGGGAATGCCGATGCCGTTGTCCGTTACTTTAACCAATAAATCATCTTTCTCTATAGAAAGTTCAAGCGCGATCTGCCCTCCCTCCGCTGTGTATTTGGAAGCATTGGTCAATAAGTTTTCAATAACTCTCCATGTCAATTTCGGGTCAATGTTTATGCGTGGCAATGAATCCGGCTTTTTGAATTCAAAAATCTGCCGTTTCTGCTTGAAAATTTGCGCCACTTCCGGCAACATGCTTTTTATAAATTCAGCCAAGTTTGTCGGAGTCGGTTCAAGCGTCACTTTCCCTGACTGCATTTTTGAAATATCCAACAAATCATTAATGAGTTCGCTTATCCTTTCGCTTGAATGATAGACATCTTCAAGCACCGCTTTTTGCCTATCCGGAATTTCGCCGAGATCGCCGTTGATAAGCATTTCCAAAAACCATTTAATAGAAGATACCGGCGTGCGCAATTGATGCGAAGTGATGGAAATAAATTCCGTCTTTGCCTGATCTATTCTTTTTTGTTCCGTCACGTCGTTGAAAAGAAAAACAATGCCCAACATCGCTTCGGTTTTGGTTTGCACCGCCGCGCCGGTAATTTTATAAAAAGCGTCTCCTATTCTGATTTCCGGAAATGTTTCCAATTTGCCGGATTTTTTTATCAATTCCAACGCTCCCATAAAATCAAATTTTTCATAAAGCGCCTGCATAACATCCAAAACGGTTACTCCATCATTTTTAGTTATATTTAGAATCTGTTTCGCCGCTTGATTGATAACTGCCACTTCCTGATCAGGATTTATCATTATCAGTCCGTCGTTGACCGCCGACAATAAAGAATTGATTTTTTCAGTCTCGCGTTCCACCAAATCTTTGATTTTGGAAAGCGCGGCGCAAGCATGTTCCGTGACAGAATAAAAAACGGATGTTTCCTCATCGTTATAAAGCCCCGGCTGTTTTGAAGCGACTTGCACGATTCCGATTAATTGATTGCCGGATATTATCAGCGGGAGATTGAAAAAAGAACGCACTTGCTCTTTGTCCTCATCATCAAATATCGCGCCGAAGCACGCGCATTTAACGCCGTTTTCCTTCGGCACTTTCGCGCCGGTTAATGTTTCAATCGTTTTGACTACATTTTCTTTTATGCTCTCAACGAATTTCCCGCTAACCGGTTCCTCAAGATAGCATTTGAATTCCAACTTGCCTGATTTGTCAAAAACAGCGTAAGCGACGGCTGTATAGCGGATAATCTGCCCGAGCGAGCCGGAAATAATTTCCGCGGCGGTTCCAAAATCCAGATTCGCGCCGGTTCTTTCCGCGATTTCTTTCAACACTTCCGTTTGATATTCTTTCTGATTCATGCAGAGATCGTAATTTTTCAATTTAAACGCGGCCGTTTTAAAAGTTTCTCCGAGCCCCCCGCCTTCTTTCCCATGTTCCTTGATATCTATTTTAACGTCATAATTTCCCTTGCCGAATGCGTCCAGTATTTGGCGGATTTGTTTGAATTGCTTGAGTATGAAATATAATGCGACAAAACCAAAAGAAACATTGACAGCAATCATCGCCATGCCAAGCGAGAGTGTTTTCCCTTGACGCTCAGTCATCCAAAACGCGACAATAAATATTGTCAGCAAAGTAAGCGCGAGCAGAATCAAAACTCTTTTTTGTTCCGGTAACTTCATCTTATAATATTTTATCATTTAAAGAGGTTTTCAACAACATTTTGCTCCGGATAAATTTCTTTGGATTATAAAACTCAATAAAGCCTTGTTGTCATTCTGAGCTTTGCGAAGAATCTTTTGGCGATATGAATATTTGAGATTCTTCGCCTGCTGGCTCAGAATGACAGTGTTTTATCGGGTTTTACAATTCAAGGTTATTGTAATACAATGTAATACACATATATTGAGCGATGACTTCACTGTCACACTTCGGGTTGCCGTCATACGGTGACTGCTCCCGTTTTGTCCAAGAACTTTGCGATTGGCGCACAAAACGCAGTCCAGCGAGGCTTTCGCCGAGTCGTGACTCCGCTCTCCGGACTCGCGGGTTGCTTTTCCATCATTTAAATATTATATTGACAACGTAAAGTCCCCATAGCTAAACGGATAGAGCGCAGCCCTGCGAAGGCTGAGATTGAGGTTCAATTCCTCATGGGGACACAAACGCACGAATCATGAATTATGAATTAAGAATTACGGGACATAAACTTATTAAGGTTTAATCAAAAAATCAAAATCCGTAATTCATGATTCGTAATTCGTAATTCTTCATCCAATGCGGATAATTATACCTGATCAAGTAATAAATATTATCCAAAAGCTCAAAGACGCCGGCTTTGAGGCCTACGCCGTTGGCGGGTGCGCGCGGGATATTTTGCTTGGCATTGAGCCAAAAGATTGGGATATAGCGACAAGCGCCGAGCCGGAAGAAATACAAAAAATTTTCCCAAAAAATTTTTATGAAAACAAATTCGGTACTGTCACGATTTTAGAAAACGACAACCCGCGAACACAGAGAGCGGAGCGGTCGTCGTATGACGGCATGGAAATTCAAGTGACTACTTATCGAGTGGATATTAAGTATTCGGACAAGCGTCATCCGGACAGCGTTAAATTTACCGCCAGCTTGCAAGAAGATCTGGCGCGCCGCGATTTCACAGTTAACGCAATGGCACTACAAATAACTGATTCTACTCACTACTCTGTCATTGATCCCTTCGACGGACAGGAAGATCTAAAAAATAAAATTATCCGCGCGGTGGGTGATCCAAAAGAACGTTTCAATGAAGACGCTCTGCGTTTGATGCGTGCCGTCCGCTTCGCTTCTCAATTAAATTTCCTTATTGAGGAAAAAACTTTCCTTTCTATTAAAAATTTTTCCTCATTAATTTCCTTTATATCGCAAGAACGCATCAGAGATGAATTTATAAAGACAATAATGACTGATAACGCGCATAATGGCATAGAACTGATGAGAGAAGCCGGAATTTTGCAAATTATTCTACCTGAATTGATGGAAGGATACAAAGTGTCCCAAAATCTCCATCATATATATGATGTATATGAGCACAATCTGCGAGCGTTAAAATACGCGATTGAGCAGAAATTTAGTTTGCAGGTGCGATTAGCCTCGCTTTTCCACGACATCGGCAAGCCTCGCACTAAACATGGCGAAGGCGAACGAGCCACATTTTACAGTCACGATGTGGTAGGAGCGCGAATTACTAAAAAAATAATGGAAAGAATGAAATTTCCAAGGCAAGATATTGATTTAGTAGTATTACTAGTCCGCTATCACCTGTTTTATTATAATGTAGACGAAGTGACGCCGTCTTCAGTACGCCGGCTCATCAAAAATGTAGGGCTTGAAAATATGGATGATTTGATTAATTTACGAATGGCGGATAGAATCGGTTCTGGCGTGCCTAAAGCGGAACCATATAAATTAAGACATTTCCGATATATAGTGGACAAGGTATCAAAAGACCCTATTTCAGTGAAAATGCTTAAAATTGATGGGAATGACGTTATGAGAATATTAAGCATTGCGCCCGGACCAAAAATAGGTATAATATTGAATGCTCTATTATCAGAAGTTCTTGATAATCCGGAAAAGAATAATAAGGAATATTTGGAAAATAGAGTGGTGGAATTAGATCAGTATTCTGTGAGCGAATTAGCAAATATGATAAAGAAAGCCGAGGAAAAGATTGAATTATTGGAAACAGAGCATCGAAAGCAGTTTAGAGTATAATGTAGTATTTATGCTTATTTTCAGGAAGTGTTAACATTTTCGGAAAAGGCTCATGGATTAAGCTTTTTCAATACATTTAGCTATTACTTGTAACTCTTTCTTCATCCGCTCACGCCCCTTTATCAAAAATATGATTAATGAATGGGCTGCGCTTCCATTGAGACTACAGAAAGAATTATAAGCAATAGCTGTGTAGAAACAAGTTTTAACGGGACGTGGTACTTGCTCGCATCGCTACGCTCGCCAGAAACGCTGTATCTACTGCGAGCTGGTGAAGCGTTGCAGGCGGGTAGTGGTATTACGTACGTTCGCCCTGTTAGAGATATGCCGGGATGTCGTATACCGGTAGTACGCACGCTTCGGGTGCGTGTAGACTGGGTTCAATTCCCAGCATCCCGACAGTTTAATCTCTAACAGGGCAAGGGTGCGTATAGACTGGGTTCCCTGCCCGCCATAAGCCTAACATCGTGTTTCAATGATATCCTGCATGGTAGTTTAACTCGATGATTTCATAGCTTTGCTTGGCAGGCATTGGCAGGCGGGGATTCCCAGCGGCCCGACTGAACAAAAAGTCGAAAGTCTATAAAGTCCGTAAAGTCATAAAGTGGAGAAATTTTACTTTTAACTTTAAGGACTTTATAGACTTTCGACTAAATAAGGGCCTATGGTCAAGTGGTACGACGCGACATTCGCATTGTCGAAACGGCAGTTCGATTCTGCCTAGGTCCACCAATAAGTTCAGTATTTTTAACCTATAATCCTGTGAATTACGAAATAGCCACTTTAGTGTCATTCTGAGGGAGTCTGCGATCGAAGAATCTTGTATTTTGATTGATTTTCAGAGATTCTTCTCCCGATAAGATCGGAATCAGAATGACAAATATGGAGTTTCGTAATTCAAAGTATGATTACTCCAAAGCGCCTATTAGGAAACAAAGGTGAAGATATAGCTTGTGATTTCCTTATTAATAATGGTTTCCGTATTATCGGAAGGAATGTAAGCAATAAATTAGGAGAGATAGATATAGTAGCTAAGAGGAATAAGACGCTCCACTTTATAGAAGTAAAATCAGGAATCGCTAATGACGGGATAAATCCATCTGAAAACTTAAATTATCACAAAATAAGGAAATTCTTGCGAGCTGTTGATATATATATTTCTAATAATAAGATCTCTGAACAACAACGATGGCAAATGGATGCCATCGTTGTTGTTTTTAACGGCGGTCTGCCGCCAAAGATAACTCATCTCCAAAACATAAATATACTTTGAATTACGAAATAGCCATTTTTGTGTCTTTCTGAGGGAGTCAGCGACCGAAGAATCTCTGAAAATCAAGTAAAATACTAGATTCTTCGCAAGCTCAGAATGACAAACTACGCATTTCGTAATTCAAAGAAATATAGAGTAAAAACTAATAAGGAAATAATAGGGAAAAGTTATCCACAGCTTTCGTATTTCCTTATT
>CAYIVQ010000019.1:7604-13513 GCA_964366905.1 uncultured Candidatus Saccharibacteria bacterium | reverse complement strand
TGCCCGCCTTTTTCCGGAGGCGCGTTCAAAATATGATTTGAGCCGTCGCTGAATTTCCAGCCGGTTAAATCAATTTCCGCTACTGTTAAGTTTTGTATCTCCACCCATTCATATCCATCATCCGCGCCTTTCAAGTCATAAGCGATTTCCGTGATAACCACATCATTTATGTTGGCGGCAAGAGAAAAAAGCGGCACACTTAGCAATATCGCCGCAAAACTAACACCCACTTTTTTATAACCAGTAAATGTCATAAGTTAATACAGCACATCATAAATCAAAACAAAAAATAAAACAATTAAAAAAACCAGCTCAGAGGCTTAGCGTCCGAGCTGATTTTGAGATTAGGTTTCGTGAAATTTAGAATCTGATATCTTATTCTATAAGATCAATAAGATCATTCACAGATATCTTATTAAGAAGCTTATCACTACTTACTTTATATACACATCTTCTAGAAAGCTCCTCTGGGATATTTCTAAGAACATACTTAACATTATCACTGCCTTTTATATTTTTCCATTTCTTCATTAAAAAATTCTCCACGAATGCTATATCATCATTTTCTTGATGTATACCTTGATTAATAATCGTAATTAATTGCTCGGCTTCTATAAGGTCAGAATTTTTCATCATTTCGACAACTAATGTTGTTCTTGCACAACAAAGCTCATCACCTCTCATTATATGTTTATCAATCAAATCATCTATCTTTCTTTTTCTACTCATCTCTCTTTGCTCTTCCGTCATATTTTCCTCTTCGAATTTCTCAACCTCTTTTGGGGTCATTTCTTGATATTTTTCCTTTTCCATATTTTTGAACTTTAAACTTTAGACTTACCCATATCATACCCCCCCCCGAAGCATTCTGTAAAGCCCGCGTTATCCACAAGCTGTCTCATTGACAATCTTTAATATAGTGATAATATAACTATATATAATACATATTTAATCAATATACTATGGCTATTGTAAATTTTTCGGTGCCGAAACAACTGGAGAAAAGAATCGGGACGACGATAAAAGAAAAAGGATTTCCCAGCAAAGCGGAGCTTTTTCGCTTCGCAGTGATCCGCTATCTGGACGAAACGGAAATTATGCCTTTTGATAAAAACAGACGACTTACCAATCTTTCCGAGCAACTTGAAATGGAACTCAAAAAGAAAATCGGCAAAAAGCCGCTCCCTTCTTTAAGAAAACAATTGGCGCGAGTAAAGCGTCTGTAATATATGCGCCAAATTTATCTTTCCGACCATTTTCTGCGCCAATTAAAACCCTTTCTTAAAAAATTCAGAAACTTGGAAGATGATCTTATTTTGACTCTTGAAAATTTCCGGCCGGAAACAGCAGATCGGCTTGGACAAAAGTTATATAAAGTCCGATTAAAATCTCAGGATCTTCCAAAAGGAAAAAGCAGATCATTCAGGATGATTGTTTTTATAGTTGGAAACGAAACGCTTATCACGCCGATCGCAATATACTTCAAGAGTGAACAACACGATATTTCAGCGAAAGATGCGGAATATCATTTAGCGATGACTATGTCGGAAATAAAAAAGAAGAGGTTTATATAAAGCTGAAAGTTTTTGTATTTTTAGAGTTTGCCCGGGCGATTGCTTCACTTTAACGAGACAATCTTTGCAATAAGTTTGCCGTTTCGGATCAGGCACAAACGGCACTTTTATATCAATACCGCATATCCGCTAGCCGGGATTACCAATGTCCCTTGCCCGCCTTTTTCCGGAGGCGCGTTCAAAATATGATTTGAGCCGTCGCTGAATTTCCAGCCGGTTAAATCAATTTCCGCTACTGTTAAGTTTTGTATCTCCACCCATTCATATCCATCATCCGCGCCTTTCAAGTCATAAGCGATTTCCGTGATAACCACATCATTTATGTTGGCGGCAAGAGAAAAAAATGGAATAAACAGGAATATGCTTAATAAATAAAATATCTTTTTCATAATTAATATTGGCTATTTTAATTTTTCCACCACTCTCGGTATTTTCTGAAAATCATAAATCAATGTTTGACGAAGCCCGCCGTTATACAAAGCCGCGGCCGGATGATACAAAGGCAGCACATTAAAAATCTTTCCTGTTTTTTTAATAGTCGCCCGCATCGGAACGCCGTGAACTTTGGAAATTTTCACGGTTTCCGGCAAAAAATTATGCATGGAATGCCTGCCCAGAGTTACAATTAAAATAGGGTTGATGAGTTCCAGCTGTTTCCAGAGATAAAGCGAAGCGCACGTCATAACTTCATCTTCCAAAGGGTCGCGATTCCCCGGAGGGCGGCACTTCACAACATTAGTAATAAAAACATCTTCTCTTTTGAGATTGATACCGGCAAGCATTTCATTGAGAAACTTCCCTGCCGCTCCCACAAACGGTTCGCCTTGCAAGTCTTCGCCTTTCCCGGGTCCTTCGCCTATAAAAACAATTTCAGCTCTAGGACTTCCAACGCCAGGCACGGCGTTTTTCCTGCCTTCGCAAAGCCTGCAAGACTGGCACGCTTTCACCTTCACGGCAATTTCTTCCAAAGTAATCATGAGAAAATTCTAACAAAAATGCGATAAAAGTAAAACATTAATATTAAGAAGTCTGACTTTCTAATATACTTTATTCATTTTTCATTAAAGCAACTTTTACACCTAACGCAATAAGTAGTCCTCCCAATGTTTTATTAAAGATACCCTGGAATCTCTCAAAGATTGAGTGAATCCTTTTTTGTGTAAGAAATATTGCAACAAGTGAAAACCATAAAATTGTATTTACGATCATTATTGTGCTTATAATGCCCATTACTGTAGCTGGTATATTTGGCGATACGAAGAATGTGAACAAGGATAAAAAGAAAAGTGTGGCTTTTGGATTCAACAAATTAGTTAGAAAACCAATTTTGATCGCTGATAAACGAGAAATGTCTTCTTTTTTATAATATCCATCAAGTTCGATTTTTGAAGATTTCGAAAAGAAAGATTTAAAACCGATATAAATCAGATAACCGGCACCTAAAAATTTAATGAGGTTGAATAACAGTATTGATTTAGAGATAATCATGGCAAGACCCGCTAAGGAATAAAAAATATGGACTGCAATTCCTCCGCCGAAACCAACGGCCGTCCATATTCCGGTTTTGCGTGAATAGGCAAACGAATTTCTAACTGCCATGATAAAATCAGGACCAGGGCTAATAACAGCCAGTAAGTGAATGATTGTTACTATTCCTATGAGTGATAAATATTCCATGAGTTTTACTTTGCCACATATTAAACTATAATAAAAAATACTTTATCTTCTTTGGATTGCGAAATGATATTTTTGTTACTAATTTTTAAGGCTCTCCTGTAAAGTCCCTCCTGTTTGGATGTGTCGGGTAGGTTGGGGCTCATCTGGTGAATTTTACAATATGGCTCACATCCAAACAGGAGGGACTTTACAGGAGAGCTATACAAGTCTGCCCTATACAAAAAATATCATTTCGCAATCCAAAGTTCATCAGTTCATCTTATCCCTTTTTTCTCTCCGTGTATTGCCCTGTTTGCGTGTTGATAATAATAATATCGCCTTCTTCGACAAAAAGAGGGGCATTGATTGAAGCGCCCGTTTCAATGACAACCGTTTTCGACCCGCCCTGCGCCGTATCTCCGCGCACTGCCGGCGGCGCTTCCATCACTTTATATTCAACTTTAATGGGAATTTCAACATTTATTGTTTTGCCTTCAAATTGAATGGCAGTCGCTTCGAGATTCTGTTTTAAAAATGGAATAATGGATTCAATATCTTCTTTTTTAAACGACAGGCGGTTTTTCGGATTGCCGGGTTCGTCAAACCAATACACTCCCTTGCTTTCATAGATAAATCTAGCGGGCACTCTTTCAAGTTCGGCTTCTTCAATAGTATCGTTTTGATGAAAAGTATATTCTTGCACCTTGTTATTGATCAGATTTTTGAGCTTGGTTCTCATCACCGGCTTTCTCTGCTGCATACGCAAAAAATCCGCCTCTTTGACTTCATAAGGCTCATTGTTGAAAATAATAAAAGTTCCCGGCTTAAGTTCGTTGTATGATAAAGACATGCGCTTCGCTTAGGACTTTATAACTTTATAGACTTTTTATTTTTCTGTCAAAAATTCTGTATATCTTCCGGCTTAATTGAGTGGGTATCCGTCGGTTTTTCTTGTTTTTTTACCACTACGGATTCCTGTTTTGCTTCGACAAGCGAGCTTTGAATAATATCCCTCAAACTTTCTAAATCCGGTTCTCTCCTCACCCTTGGCGGCGCGGATTCTTTCCCCGCCTGCTTTTTGCCGTTAAACACCTGGGGCGAGCCGGCAAGCGCTTCATCCAAAGAAACCGCTTCCACCGTGGTTGCCATCATACGGTGACTGCTCCGCTCGTCGAGCTCGCGGGTTGCCGGTTGGCGCGATTCTGCCTGCTTATAAGTTGGCTTAATCTTGCCTTCCTTTATTTTATTCAAGCAATCTTTGCAAAAAATCTTTCTTTTCGGATCGGGGACAAACGGCACCGTTGTCTGTACCCCGCATTCGGAACATTGAGCCGGGTATCTTGGCTCCTTGGAAGCGGAAGAATCTCTAGGGTTAGATTGCGCGCTTGAATTATTTACCGAGCTGTTTTTATTCGTCTCTATGGATGCGCTCCAATCGGTAATTTGATCTTCCACAACTTGTCTTGATGTCCCGTACTTTTTTCTGGAATTTTCAATAATAACGTCTTTGTAGCTTGCCGCCGGTCTTGGTATCGGAGGCAAAGTGTCAGCGGAAAACGCTCTGGAAGTTACCCCGTCAATCATCAATTTAAGATAAATCTTCCTATTCGGCAAATTCACCAGATCCAGGCTGGTGACTTCCGGAGAAAATTCTTTTTCAAAAAATTCGGCATCGTCCGCGCCGATTCTAAAACACATCAAAGTCCCGGCATTGCCAAGCACCGCGTCTCTGACCGGTTCCAATAATTGAGTGGTGTATTGATGGGCTAAAATCAAGTCAAGACGATATTTTCTCGCTTCGGAAAGAATGCCGGCAAAAGATTCCGTGGCAAAATTTTGAAACTCATCCACATATAAATAAAAGTCTGGTCTGTCTTCTTCGGGGGCGTCTATTCTCGACATTGCCGCCTGCTGTATTTTTGTTATCAACATAGCTCCAAGCAGCGCGGAACTATCCTCCCCGATCCTGCCTTTGGAAAGATTCATAATCAAAATCTTTTTTGAATCCATAATCTCTCTCATTTTAAAGGCGGAATGCTTCTGTCCGACGATGTTTCGCACCATGGGATTGGTCAAAAACTGCCCCACTTTATTTTGAATAGGCGCTATTGCTTCCACTTCAAATTTGGAAGAATACTTGGCAAATTCGTCCGTCCAAAATTGCTTAACTACCGGGTCAGTCAAATTCTCCACTATCATCTTGCGATATTCCTTGTCTGAAAGTATTCTCATCACTCCCAAGAGAGTGCTATTGGGAGTTTCGAGCAGAGCTAAAATGGCGTTTCTCAACACATATTCAAGCCGAGGTCCCCATGAATCCGCCCAGATTTTTTTAAATATCCCGATCAGACCGGAAGATATGAGATGCCTTTCTTTGGCATTTACATTCTCTATGGCGTTGAAAGCTATCGGATAATCTAGATCGGCAGGATTAAAATAAACAACATCATTGATCCTGTGCTCGGGGATAAAATCTAAAATAGCTTCCGCGAATTCGCCGTGCGGATCCACCACAGCCACGCCATTGCCTGCCAAAATATCGGAAATCATCATATTTCTAAGCAGCGTGGTTTTGCCGGTGCCTGTTTTGCCAATAACATACATATGCCGGCTGCGATCGTCGGTTTTTATGCCAAAAACTTTTTTCTGATTTCTAAAATTTGTTTCCGCGAATGGGAT
>CAYIVQ010000019.1:4258-7504 GCA_964366905.1 uncultured Candidatus Saccharibacteria bacterium | reverse complement strand
GCCGGGGGTTCCACTTTTTTAGCGGCTATTCTGGTTAAAGTAGGCACTTCCAACATAATGGACGGGATATGATAAACAGTCGCCAGTTCTTCCGTATTCAAAATGACTTGCTTTCTCACAAAAAGCCGCAAACGAGCGGCGCGATACAAACTTCTTTTACGCAAATATTCCCGAGATTTTTTAAAAAGATAATCTACGGAGGGAGACACGTCTGAATTCGGTTTAAAGCCGTTCAAATTATAAGTGGAAAACTGCTTGAAAGTCCCCAGCAACGCCGGAATAGTATGTATGGCAAAAGCGTCTGTTTTCGCTATATAGACAATCCTTATCCCGGCTTCAAATCCATGCTTGGAAATGCTTTCTTCGAGCGCTCCAAGCACTTCTTTCAATCCCGGAGATAATTCTTTCATCCCGCCTTGCTCTTTGGACTTTTCTTCTTTTTTCGGCTGGGAAGTTTCTCCCCAAATCCACGATACCATATCAACAAGAAACCGGAAAACCTCTTCAATCGCGTTCTCGCCTCCTTTGGCAGGCGTTTCTTTGCCCATTAATTTATCAGCCAGCTTCCTGCCTTCTTTCTGCCATCTATCATCTCTAGCCGGCCTGATAAGATACTGCATCCATACTTGTTCGCCTGTGGTCAGGCGCCCGAGCACTTCAACAAGCGAAGATAGCGGATCTATGAATTTTTTCTCGCTGATCGGCTCTTCAAAAAATCTGTATGTCCGAATCGGGTACGCGTCTTCTTTGGTCAAAATCAATTCAGTTCCCCAAAGCCCGTATTGGTCGTTTGGCACGTCGTCCGGCAAGCTCCAGGCGTAATCTTCAACTTCATCAATCTCCGCGTCTTTGTATTGCGAATAAATTTGGGATTCAACCAGCTCCTGATAGACTCTCGGAGCTCTGATGAAAAAACGAATGGCGCCGGCGTTGCTGACTATCTCCATCGATATCGGAAGCTGATGCTTGCCGTCCCACCATTTCTCTTTGAAATTAGCGGAAGATTTGATGCTGTGGAGCCCGGCAAAAACCTGTTCCATGGCTTTTGGCGTCCTCTCAACCGCCTGCGGGATTTTCAATTCTAAAGTCGCCCACTCAACATTTTCCACGTATATTTTCCTGACATACGCAAGCCAAAGTTCCTTCCACACGGGAAATAAAATAAACGGCAAAACAACCCAGCCCCAATTGTAAACTATGCTTAAAAATTCAAAGAGAGTCATTTAGTTTTGAATTTTGATTTTTGAATTAACTTTTATATATATATTTCCCTTCTTCTGTTTTTTGAAAATAATTCTTGTTTTGGAGATTTAACATTACTGTATTTTGCTTAACCGCTCTCTCCTTGAGTACCGCTTCCATTATTTCTTCTCTGCTCAGCGGCCTGTCGGCATCCTTGATTATTCTTGCCAAAACATCAGATACTGTGCCGGGTTTATATCCCCAGTCCGCCAAAGCGTAAGTGCCTCTTCCGACGAGCACAAATTGATTGTTTTTTATCAGTTCATTGTGCACCGTTTGCGGATGAGCGCGTCTGTTGCCTTTGAATGTTTCGTTTATCTTGGAAACAATTTCCTTGAAATGCATCGGTTGCGCGCGTTTCTTCAATATCAAAAAAGCTTTGTCTCTAACGCCGCGCACATTGATTTCCGGCCAATGCTTCAGCCCATATTCGCCGTAAACATTAGTATTTATAATTTTAGAAAGATGCAAAACCGATTCAAGCGCGTGATTTTCTATGCCGGCCAACGATTCTTTCAACCATCCTAAAATATGCTCCTTTGTTGCCGGTTGCAGGCTTTTCTCCAATTTATTAACCAGTTTTTCCAGCGCTTCATGAGCGGATTTGATATCCGCGCCTAAAAGAAGCCAAGCTGAATGAAGCTTGTCGGTTTCAGGGTGTTTGATGAAAATATCGCTGATAGAAAGCAAAAAATGCAGATTGGCGGCGGCTACTTTTGTATTCCATCCGGAAGGCATAAGCTCTTTTATATCTTCCGAGAAAAGCTTGTGCTCGGCGCGAAAACCGCCGAATTTACGCAGATGAGAAGCTAAAGATTGAAAGAATGGCTCGAACTCCGCCATATAGCGAGATTTTAAAATAGCGGCTTTGGCGTCATTTTCGATCTGACGCACCCTTTCTCTTGTGATCCGATATCCTTTGCCGATTTCTTCAAGAGTCTTGCGTTCACCGTCCTCCAAACCAAAACGATTGATAATAACCTCTCTTTGCCGTTCGGAAAGTCCGGAAAGCAGTCCGTTTATTAATCTTTTTATATTATTTTTTTTCACGCTCTCAATCGCGCTTGATTGATTAACCATGTTATTGTATTTAAATCAAAATTACTTATTGATACAATATCATACCATTTATTCTTCGTCAACCCCTCTGCCATCTTTTGCTCCAACTCACTAAAAGCGAGCTGCCTATAAATATTGATGAATACGTTCCCACGCCAATGCCCGCTATAAGCACCAATGCTATATTTCTTATCGACTCGCCGCCAAACAAATAAACCGCCAGCAACACTAAAATCACCGTAAGAGAGGTATTCAATGATCTTATGAAAGTTTGGTTCACTGAAATATTGGCGATTTCCTCAAAATTCTTGCCGGGATTCTTAATAAGATTCTCGCGAACTCTGTCAAACACGATAATCGAGTCGTGCACTGAATAACCAAGCACCGTCAGTATCGCCGCTATAAATCCACTGGAAATTTCTACGCTCTTGTCGAAATGTCCTAACGCGGAAAACAAGCCGAGCGGCAAAAGCACATCATGAAAAAGCGCAATCAATGTCGCCGCGCCATATTTCCATGAAGCGAGCGGACGGGAAACCTTGCGAAACGCGAAAGCGACATAGCCGATGATAAAAATCAAAACTATGACCACGGCTTTCGCCGCTTTGGAGCGAAGCTCCTTGCCAATAGAAGGGCCGACCGACTCAAAACTTTTTTGAGTGAAATTATTCTCTTTATCTTTGTTTTGCGCCGCGGATTGAAGCGCGCCGACGAGTTGCCTGCGCTTGCTTTCGTCCGCTTCATTAAATCTCAATGTAACTTCTTTTTCACCGGTCAGTTGGATAATAACTTCTCCCAGCCCGATATCTTTCACAGTCTCTTTTATTTCTTCCTGCGACAGCGCCTGTTTATTGAATTCTCCAAAAAGCAGCGATCCGCCTTTAAAATCAATGCCTAAATTCAATCCCCAAAAAACAAGCGCCAAAACGCTCGCCAGCGCGAGAG
>CAYIVQ010000019.1:0-4158 GCA_964366905.1 uncultured Candidatus Saccharibacteria bacterium | reverse complement strand
TTCCTAATTTTTCCGTTGCGAATGTTTTCAGCAATAATCTCGTCACGGTGATAGCGGTAAACATTGAAACTAAAACACCGACCGCCAGCGCCAGCGCGAATCCTTTAATCAAACTGGTTGTGAAAAAATACAGCACAAAACAAGTGATAAGAGTTGAAATATTTGAATCCCGTATCGAAGGCCATGCTCTGCTGAATCCTTCTCTGATAGCAAGATCAAATTTCTTTCCGGCGCGGAACTCTTCCTTCATTCTGGCAAATATTAAAATATTGGCGTCCACCGCCATGCCCACCGACAAAATAAATCCCACAATACCCGTCAAAGTCATGGTAACGCCGAGCAGCTTGAAAAGCGCCAACGTAAATATCGTATAAACCAAAAGAGCAAACACCGCGAGAACGCCTGGAATGCGATACCACAAAATCATGAATAATCCCACTATTAAAATCGCGTAAAAACTCGCTTCCAAGCTCTTTTTCAGCGCGATTTCGCCCAATGACGCTTCAACATTTTTTTGCGATATCAATTTAATCGGCACAGGCAAAGCGCCTGAATTGAGTCTTTGAACGAGTTGAGTGGCTTCTTTTTGGGAAAAATCTCCGGAAATCACAGCTTGCCCGCCGGATATCGCTTCATTCACTCTCGGAGCGGAAATGACAGTCCAGTCAAGATATATGGCAACTCTTTTGCCGACATTGCGCCCGGTAATTTCTTCAAAAAGTTTGGCCCCTTCGTCGTCAAAATTGAGATTCACAATGGACTGATAAGTATTTTGATCAAGATTGATTTCCGCTTTTTTCAGATATTTGCCAGTCAGTCCGGTTGATTGAAAATAAGGGTCTTCGTCCAATCTTTGGCCTTCTTTTTGGGCTTTTGTTATTTCTTCCGTTTCTTCCGGCGAACGCTCTTCTTTGAATTCCAGATAAGGAGTTTGGCCGATCATGTCAATCGCCTGGCTGATGTCTTTCACTCCGGCAAGCTCGACAATTAATCGCTGTTCATCTCCTGATTTCGCGGTCTGGACATTCGGCTCGGCAATGCCAAAGGCGTTAACTCTGCGCTCGATCACATCGCGCAATCCCGCCATGGCTCCGCCGTACTCGCTCTCGCTTAAAGAAGATAAATCCGCCAGATAAACCAGTTGCGCTCCGCCTTTGAGATCCAACCCGAGCTTGTAATCCATCTTATAGAAATTCGGAATGGACACTTTGAGCTTGTCGTTTATTTTGTGAGCGTATCTGTCCCAATAGTTCGGGAAGTCCAGCCCAGCGGCAAAAAAAGCAACAATAAAAATCAGCAACAATACGTATGCTGATTTCGCCCGCTCCCCTTCCGGCATGAAAATAAATTTCAAAACCGCTTTGCCCGCCGCCAAAGGAGCCGATAAAATTTTCTTTAAAAATTCCATTAAAGCTAAGTTTGACAATCGTCAGTTAGTGTATACAAAAGTAAAAAAAAATGCAACCCCGCGAACAGAGAGAGCGGAGCGGTCATCGTATGATGGCAACAGCATATAAAAAAATAGGCCATGGAAAATCAATTGATTTTCCATGGCCTGATATAATTTAACCTTGCGGAAGATTCCGCTCAAGAAATTTGAAAAGATTCTTGCTTAAAATCTTTTCTCTTACAGAAGAAGGCAGCCATCCGCGCTTCTTCATTTCTGCCTCAAGCACTTCCATCCTCCGCGGAGTATTCAGCGCGAATGGATGATGCGGAAACCTGGGCTTAAACTTGCCAAGGGTGTCTAGCTTTTTGCTTAGCTCTCCGATATGCCTTTCCCACTCTCCAAGATCCTGCGTGCAATAGGGGCCATCGCCGCCTATCACAACAGAATCTTCTCCGCAGATATTCAAAACTCCATAAAGATGCCTAAAAAATGGCTTGAGATCATTATCCCATCCATGGAGAATGAAAGTGAGCGTTGGGATGCCGACTATCCCCCCACAGTCTACGATATGACGCATAATACCGAGTGGAAGATTGCGCGGATGATCATACTCGCTGTAAAGTCCGCTGTGAGACGCAACGATCGGGAGATGCATTTTTTTCGCATACTGAAGAATTTCTCTTACTGTGGCATGACTGGCGTGGGACAAGTCAAGAATTAACCCTGCCCTTGAGCATGACAATGCGAACAACCAGCCCTCTTGTGTTAATTCACCATTAAGATCAGCAAAGCCGCTACCATACTGGTTCTTACCCTCATACGCGAGAGTAGTAATCCTGATGCCTTCTTTATACAACTTAACAAGATCGGCATTTTCCGGTGGATTTTGCAATCCAAGAACAACTTTTATGTTGTCATTCTGCAAATCCTTCGCTGTCTCAACTATTTTTATTTTCGGTTGAGACTCAAGAACTCGCCGGTATTCTCGGTGATACTTCAAGACTTCCTCCATCGTCTTCACCCACGGCGGCGCGGAAGTCAAATGTGCCAGCGAGAGCAATTCCTGGGTTAACTCCGGATCGGCAACCGGCGGCTTCCCTTCCGGAGCCAAAAAAGCAAGAAAATCTGCGTATTTCATCTCTACACCTCCCTTATGGTTAAATTGTTATTTATTCATTTTTTAATGTTCAAGTTTATAAGTATATCATGAAAAAGTCAATCTGTCAAACCAATATCCATTGACAGACTGAAGAAAGTTTGTTATGCTTGCATGGTAAAAATTGTGATTTTAGACCAGTTTTTACTTATGTTCTTTGTAAATTTACAGAGGAACGCATGTGATTTAAAACCTTAAAAACAATAAAGGGGGTGTATAGTGAGTGTGGAAATAATTGGATTGATTTCCGGATTATTGGTGATCATCAGTGTGATTCCCTACGGCATCAGAACTTTCCAAGGCAAAATCCAGCCCAACTTGACGAGCTGGTCGCTCTGGACACTAATCGGCTTCGCGCTTTTACTCACTTATAAGAGTTCTGGCGCCGAGGCAAATGTCTGGCCGGCAGTATTCGGATTTACAAACCCGCTCCTCGTCACCGTTCTCATTTTGCAACGGCGCGGCGAGTGGACGAAGCCGAATAGAATAGAAGTTGCTTGTCTCATATTCGGCCTGTTGTCTCTCGGCCTATGGCTGGGAGTTCGCGAGAGCAAAGAGTTAGCCCAGTACGCGCTCTATCTGGCGATTATCGCCGACGCTTGCGCGGCAATCCCAACAATAGCGTTTGTCTGGACACAGCCCAATGGTGATCGTCCGTTCGCTTGGAGCTTCTTCGCAGTCGGCTACGTATTAGTAATTTTTGCCATCACCGAACACACCTTCGCGAATTATGTGCTCCCGCTATATATGTTCTTCGGAGCATTAAGCGTCGCGCTGCCACTAATAATATATCGGTGGCGACAAAAATCCCCGCTGTCAGAGTGGATATAACTCACAGAAGGAGGTGATGGAAATGGATTTTGTTAAAAAGCACCGAAGTCACATCAGTGGATGGAAAAGGTACATCCGCGCGGAATCAACGAAAATAATAATAGAAGAAATGTTGAAAAAGGAAAGGGAATTATTCCTTTCCAAAAATGAGGAAAACGAAAATGTAAATAGCACTAATCAGCCGGAAATTGAGCCGGCATTAGACCCCGTCATAATCTGACGGGGTCGATTTTTATATCTATATCTCACAGCTTCAAAAACTTCAATAAAAGAAACAGCCGCACTATTTTTAGCGTGGCTGTTAAGTTTCTCTTTTTTATCAAATGAACCGTCCATAACCTTTCTCCATCTCCTCTTTTGGTAAAGCTTCGATCAATCCAGCAACAAACGCATCTATCGCGAGGTTACTGTAATAGTGTCGGCAAAGAAGTGGATTACACTTCCCGCTTCTTAGGTTTTTATTAAGCATTGTGGCGACCTGCTTATGTCTGTCCGAGCCCCAAATATCACGCAAGTTGGATTGGTTGATGTTGCCAATTGAATACTCCTTACGAGACCACGGAGAGCACAGATAAGTTTCCCCATCCGGATCAACACCTGCTGTGTACTGCAAAGCGCATATCCAACATCTCGACGGCATCGGCAAAATATCAGGGTTAGAGCCGGTAACAACAGTAATTTGATCATCACTCATCCCAAGATTATTTTTAAATACATTTTTTAGATGATTAATCTGCTCGGGGAGTAACTCAACATCTTGTCCCGGTTCAAAATTACCGAC
>CAYIVQ010000018.1:0-13735 GCA_964366905.1 uncultured Candidatus Saccharibacteria bacterium | reverse complement strand
GCCGGAGCGCAAGCGGTGTATTTTCCGCCAAACGGCAGAATATATATATTCGGCGGGATGAATTACGACGGATTTTTGGATACTGTGTTTGAATTCAATCCGTTGAATGGATCCATCCGTGGAATGTCCGCCAAACTGCCGGAAAAAACAACCGGGCTTTCAGGCGCATATTTCTCCGGAACCGGCAAAATTTATCTGTTCGGCGGAAGTACCGCGAGCGGAGTGAAAAATTGGGTTTTGGAATACAACCAGCAGACCGACACTATGGTGAGAATGAACGCGGCTCTGCCCGTTCCGACTGTTCATTCAGCGGCAGTTGTGTCGTCGCCATCAGCCGGTCAGCAAAGAATATACATCATCGGGGGCAAAGACCAAAACGGCTTGGCACAAAGCTCCATAATAGAATATAATCCGCGAGGAGAAGACAATGGATTGACGGCAGTGATAGAAAAAAGAGCGAAAACCGTTCCAAGAGCGTATCATGCCGCTTATTTGAAAAGCTCGCCGAAAATAGAAATTTACGGCGGACAGAATGAAAACGGGCTGGTCGCCAACAAAGAAGAATATGATCCGATTAACGACTCTATAAAAAGAGAGATATTACCTTCGGCAGAACATCGCTCCCAAATGGGATTTACGGCAAACGGCACTCTCACGGGCGGCATCAAGCGCGACGACGCTTCACAGCTATACCCGCAAGGAGATATTTATTATATCCCGCAAAAAGTTGACGCGATGAACACTCGCGAGTTTATGTGGCAGAAATATTTCAGCTCTAAGTTTGAAAACGGCTCCGTGTCTTTGATGAATTTCAAAGAAAGCATCATCCAGAAAGACTCGACCGCCACAATTTTGGACCCATATACCCACAGAGAAACCAATACTAATTCCGATGAAATTTGGATGGCTCCTCCATTTTATCCGGAAATGCTGGAAGACGCGCAGGAGTTGATGGAAAAAGTGCGGGTGATCCGCGGGTATAATTATAATAAGCCATGGGCGAGAAACTATACCGCCGCGCTCCCTCTCCAGCTTGGCGCCATTCCGGACGACGACCCGACCGATAATCGGCTCTCCGATTACGAAGGCTCCGTCAGCGATGTGCTTTCGCGATACAGCGAATTGAATAAAATATATCAGACGCTTTTCTCCGGCGTTACGGACGAAAGCGCTCTTGAAGGCGTGGATCCGAATATGACTTGGCTGACTCCCGAAGAAACAAATATCAAACTGGCGCTAATCGGCCAAAGATGTCCGGCGATTCAGCCTACCGCCACATCTTCTCCTGATTTAATAGCAAAATGCCCTCCGCTTGGAGCTGAACTCGGGAGTGAATATAATATGCAAAAAAGGTTTGTATTCGAACCGGATGGCTTTGATACTAAGCAAAGCATCACTACCGGATTCGCCACTAATCCATTCAATAATAAAAAGAGTTCGTCGCTTGCCGGCGTGCTGAATCTGGATGAAATGGCGACTCAACTGCAAACCGCCCAGCCGGACACAAATTTGGTAAAACTTATCAGATTAAGGCAAGTTTTGGAACAACTTCAGGTTCCAATAAATTCTGCGGCCTCCAGCGCAACCGTACCGATCTTATTGGCCGGCAAAAATAAATACATTTCTCCGAAAACGCTTTCCAATGTTGATATTATACAAATGGACACTCCCGGATATGAAAGAATACAAGAATATCTCAATGACACAAAAACTCGCAACTTGGATATTCAAACCTTGATAGAAGCATATGGCTACACAACAGCCAAAGAAGCGTATCCGGAAATAAGCAAAGACCTGGATAATGTCTGGCAGGATATAGTCAATCAAGTAACGGATAAACTAAAAGATGTCTTTTTGAAACGGACAGAAAAAGAATTGGAAACGGCGCGCGCCGAAGCTCAAAATCGGCTGACGAAATTCATTGAATATGTGGAGGATTTGAATGCAAATGTAAAGTATGAATATGACACAAATGAATCGGGGCGCATCGGCGGTTTGATTGATAATCTCGACAAAGAGCATATTAAAACATACTCTGTCAGCTCGGACACTGATGTGCTGGAAATTAACGCGATGATGCTGTTTAAAAATCCGGCGGCAATGGATGTCATGCTCGCGCGAGACAGCCAAGGAATCCCGCGAGAACTATCCCTATCAAACGACGATCGCAACGCGATCATCGGCACGGCGGCGTATAAAATCAGGAGTTTGGCAAAATTCATCGGCATAGACATTTCTTCGGAACAATTCGGTTCAAGAATGTCTCAATACACATCGGATGTTTCCGGCAACCCGTTGGCATTGGACGCAAGAGTGAAAAATATTTTGAAAGATGTTTATTTATACTATTCCGGAATTTATAACTTCACCGATCCGCTTTTGATAAGCTCAAGCGACCGCACCATAACGGCGCTTCCCGTTGGCGCTGAACTGCTAGACAACCCTCCTCCAATCGGCTGTGATGTAACTACTGCCGCCAATTATAATGGCTACCAATGCAACTTGACTACATACGAAAAAAGCTCGACCACGGTGAGGCGCACCGCCTTAAACAAAGACGCCAAAACAAAACTGCATGAACTTACCGAGGACTTTAATTTAATGCTCGCGGAAGTAGACGCCGCCAAAGCGGAATATCAGGATTTGTCCGGAAAAGTCAAGGAACGCGGTGATAGTATGGACGAAATGGCGAATTTGCTTTCGGCGCTGGAAGCGGATTATGACAAGGCAAACGCCTGTATCGGCATGCCGACTGACCCGGGAAATTTGTGGAAATTCCATTCGGGGAGAGTTCTTGGTTACTCATTAGCAGCGATTACTGGAACCTTTGCTCTTGTAGCTGGATTTGACATCGCCGCCATAAGCTTGGGCGTAGGTTACTTAACTATTGGTATTGCCCTTCCAGTCATCGGCGTCATCGGCCTCGCTATCGCCGCATTCTATGGAAATAAAAAGAAGAAAAAAGCAGAGAAAAAATACAGAAAACAAGTGGCAAAAATCGCCAACGATTGCAAGCAAGGCATCAGGGATTACAACAAGCATCTTGGCCAGCTTGCCGACCTATTCCTTTGCAACCAGCAAAACCCGATTTACAAAGACGACGCGGGGCAATAAAGAAAAATCCAAATACCAATGATTAATCCGCTAAAATCTTTTTTGAAATTCATAATTTCCAATAAGCGCAATACCGCCGCGGTGGTTTTGCTTTTGGCTGTTTTTTTGGTGATTGCGCCGACACACATAGCTCATGGGCAAAGGATACTGCAAACTTTGATGGATTGGACAGTACAAGATCTAATTTATGGTATAGCAATCTTTCCTCTTAGTTGGTTGCTGGCAGGCGCGGGCACGCTGGCAAATTATATGATGCAGCCGATTCAGATTACTACCAGCAACACGGTGCAGATGGGTTGGGGCATCACCCGCGATTTCGCCAATATGTTTTTTATCCTCATTCTGCTTGGTATCGCGCTGGACTATATTTTAATGGGCGTGTCATTCGGGGTTAAAAAAGCTCTGCCCACATTCATAGCGGTCGCGCTGTTAATCAACTTCAGCTTGCCGATTGCCGGAGTATTTATAGATTTTTCCAATGTTTTTACTTCTTTTTTTCTTGAGCAAATCGGCGGCGCGCAATTCAGCCAGTATTTTGCCAATACAGTTGGTCTTTCTAATATATATGACGCTTCGTATAACACGATAAACGCAACAAACCAAGCGAAGATATCCGGAGCTACTATAACTGACGCCATATTTGCCGTTTTCTTTTTAATAGGCAATATTTTTGTACTACTCGCGCTTTCATTTATGTTTCTAATCAGAACCGGTTTTTTGATGGGATTATTGGTTATTCTCCCGCTTGTTTTGGTGATAATGCCTTTTAATAAGTCGTATTGGGGAAAATGGTCCGGCAAGTTCGTGCAATATGTGATGTTTGCTCCGGCGGCGACATTTTTTCTTTATCTTTCAATGAAAATTTTTGAAGGGAATGTGTTAGTTAATATGAATGCCACTGCCGCCAAAGGAGAACAGGGCATGCTTGACCAAATTGTTCAATATATTGTTATTTGGTTTTTTATGGGCGGCAGTTTGGTGGCGGCAAACTCGTTTGGCGTGCACGGCTCCGGCGCGGCGCTGAAAATGTTTAACCAAGGCGAAAACTGGGTGAAAGGGAA
Source organism: uncultured Candidatus Saccharibacteria bacterium (assembly GCA_964366905.1). Taxonomy (GTDB): domain Bacteria; phylum Patescibacteriota; class Minisyncoccia; order GWC2-36-17; family WO2-46-25; genus CAYIVQ01. Next base: position 9,560 of record CAYIVQ010000018.1, on the reverse strand, counting down.
GATTAAAGGAGGGGCGATTAAAGTCGGAAAAGTCGGGGCAGGGGAAGTTGGGAGAAGAATTGGAGCGTCTGAAAAAATGGATAAAGCGGCGGAGATGGCCGGGAAAATACCTCTATTGGGCGGATCTATTGCGAGAGGCATCAGAGGGGTATCAGTAAAAACTGGCCAAGCAATCAAACAGCAGGGGGAGCTTAGCAAAGAACAAAAAGAAAGCTACGAAAAAATGTCTGCTTCACAAAGAATGTCAGAATACCGAGATTTGGCAAAAAGCAAAATACCATTTGATCAGGCAAAATCCGCTCAACTTGCTTCTATGATGGCGCAAAAAGGGGAATTGATTAAAAGAGATGAGAAGGGGGAAGTGGATGCTACGGCAACTGATGCTCTTGTAAAAGAAGCGTACGATTCAGCGAAAAAATATAAAATCATATCAGCTCAGCAATCCATTAAACTTTCAAGGCCTACGGTAGCTATGAAAATATTGGAAGAGGAGTGGGAAAAGGATACTAGGGAAGGAAAAGTATATGAAAAACGAGATGAAGACGGCAACATTACTGAACGCAGGAATATAAAAACAGGCGCTACATACGAAGAAGCAAAAAGAGCTGTGTTTGATATGAAAATGAGCGATTTTGAAAATATGAAAGGCAGCTGGACAAAAGAATCTATCAAGTCATTCATTGAAACAGGTGCCCTGCATTCCGGGTTTATTAAAAAAGCCAGCGACACTGGAGATGGAGAATTCTTAAGGCATATTGAAGAATATCTGGAAGACATCGCAAAAACAGAAAACAAGGCATTAGAGTTAGAAAAAATGCGCAAACAAAACCCGAGTTTCTTTAGTTTTGTGACACGAGGCGGGACTACGGCTGATTATATAGTTGTGCCGTCAGAAATTAGAGAACGCGAAAATAAAAGTGAAACGAAAGCAGAGGGCGAAAATAAAAAACGCCAGGCTGGTTTCACAAGCCAAGATTTTTAAAATAAAATGCAACCGATACCAAAAGAACAAATTATTAAAAGACATCAATCTTTGCCGAAAACCCTGCAAGATGCTATCTTTTCGGAAAAAAATGCCGGCATAATAATTAAGGTTTGCGCCCTGCGAGATATTTCTGAGAAAGCGACATTTCTCGTTGGGCAACTGATGAGCAGAGTATTATTGGGGTATATACGCCCAGAGAATTTCGTGTCAGAAATTCAAAAAGAAACCGGAGTGAGCGAAATGACCGCGCAACTGGTCGCGCATGATATTGACGGGGAAATTTTCAGTAATGTGCGGTTGGAACTGAAAAAACTGTATCCGCCTGTTATCCAGACGCCTACCATTCAATCTCCGAGTTTTGGATTAAAAGCTACTACGAATCAATCTGATAATAGCAACCTGCAACCTAAACCGAAATATGTTATCCCGATACCGGAGAAATTCCGCTCCACGAATTATGAATCAAGAATTACAAATCAAGAATCTAAAGCCACGAATCAAGAATTACAAATCAAGAATCATGAAACAGAAAAAGAAAAAAAAGTTCTGGAGTCAACACCCCAAGTTCAAGAAAATACCAAATCAACTCAACCCATAATTCATGATTCAAGATTCGTGATTCAAGAAGATCCGAAGCCATCACAATCAACGCAGGCGCAACAAAAGCCGGAGATTCCGAAGCCACAAATAGTAGACAGTAAACCGCAACCGGAGTTTAAACCCATCGTTCCCTTGCCGACATTCATCCGCTCGCAATTCAAGATGGAAGAGCCGAAAAAAACTGCTAAAGATTTTATCGGTAAATTCGGCGCGCCGGATCCGACGCTTGCCAAGCCGGAAGCGCCTAAGACTGATCCGTACAAAGAGCAAATCCAATGAAACAATTTCAGGTTCCCCAATTCATAGACGTAGAAGACAGGATTTTGGGGCCGATAACGATGCGGCAATTTTTTATAATGCTTATCCCGCTCGGAGTCGGAATAGTCCTTTATTTTTTGCTAAAATTCTGGCTGGTGGTTATAATGATCATCCCGACAATCGGCGTTTGCGCGCTTTTCGCCTTTTATAAGCCGTATGGCATGAGCTTTTCCAGATTTTTCGCCGCTTTCTTAACTTTCTCGTTGAAACCGAAAATGTATATTTGGAGACATGAGGAAGAAGCAAGAGTTGTATTAACGGAGGAACCGCAAAGTCAATCAACGATGCTGGGGCAAATCCCCGGCGGAGCCAAGCAGTCGTGGCAAGCACGCGGCGGGTTAAAGAGTAAAAAGAGCAGCGTGGAGACAGGAAGCTCTTATAGAGAATAAGGTTATTGTATGCAACAAAATTCGCAAACAACTCAACAATTGGTGGATGTGGAAGCGATCCGCGACGGCGTGATTATTTTAAAAAGCGGGGAACTGCGCGCTGTTTTAATGTGTTCGTCCGTCAATCTCGCGCTTAAATCACAAGACGAGCAAGACGCGCTAGTCTATCAATATCAGAATTTTTTAAACGGCCTGGATTTTCCGATTCAATTCGTCGCCCACTCGAGAAAACTGGACATAACCGACTATATAAACAGTTTGAAAGAAACTTTAAAAACCCAAGAAAACGAACTTTTAAGAATTCAAACGGAAGAATACATAGAATTTATACAAAATTTCGTGGCGATGCAAAACATCATGTCTAAAAGTTTTTACGTGGTCATACCATATCATATCGGCTCCGGCGGTACGCCAAGTTTAGCAAGCCGGCTTTTTGGCAGTCTGGGAAACAAGCCGTTCGTGAAAATGACGGATGAAGAATTCCAGAAGCATAAAAATCAGCTCTGGCAAAGAGTGGAAAATGTAATTTCGGGGTTGAGAACATTCAGTATACGCTCGCTTCCATTGGATAATAATGAACTGATGGAGTTGTTTTTTGATTTATACAATCCCGGAGACACTGGGAAGCAATTTTTGATACAAGGGAACATTCAATAATAACTTTTAGGAATTACTACTGTGGATTACGAAACGTCTTTTTCTTGTCATTCTGAGGGAGTCTGCGACCGAAGAATCCCTAAAAACTAAGTAAAATACTGGATTCTTCGCAAGCTCCCGATTTGTCCAAGAGCGTAGCGATTGGTCACAAATCGCAGTGCCGAACTTTAAGTTTGGCCTCAGAATGACAAATAGGGAATTTTATAATCAAAGTAATTAAAACATGGCAGACAAATTAATTATAGAAAATGTGACAGATACCGATGCTCTGGAACTCGCTCCTACCGCGAGCTTCAAAGACGTTGTCGCTCCTTCCGCGATGCTGATAGACAGCCGATTTTTGCAATTAGGCGATAAATTTTTAAGGACAATATTTCTGTATTCTTATCCTCGATATTTAAATACCAACTGGTTTTCTCCGGTAATAAACCTGGATAGGTTTTTTGACGCCACGATATATTTCCACCCGGTTGATACCGGCACGGTAATGAGAAAACTGAATCGAAAAGTTACCTCGGTGGAAGCGCAATTGTCGGAAAGAGAAGATAAGGGATTAATAAGAGACCCGATTTTAGAAACCGCCTTGAAAGATCTGGAAGCATTACGCGATTCGCTCCAGCAAGCAACCCAAAAACTTTTCCGAGTCGGCGTATATATCACGCTTATTGAAGACAGCGTGGAACAATTGAATAAAGCGGAAAATGAAATCAAAGGCATTTTGGACGCGAGAATGGTGCTGACCAAACCGGCGAATTTCCAGCAAGAAGTCGGGTTTATGTCTTCGTTGCCTCTTGAACAGGACCGATTGGATATCCACGCCAACTTGAATACCAGTCCGGCGTCTACATTGTTCCCATTTGTTTCCGCCGATTTAACATCTAACAAAGGCATATTGTACGGCATCAACCGCCACAACAACAGCTTGATTTTATTTGACCGCTTCAGTTTGGAAAACGCCAATATGGTGGTATTCGCCAAAGCCGGTTCCGGTAAAAGCTATACCGCTAAACTGGAAATTCTTCGCTCTATGATGGTGGGAACTGATGTCATCGTCATAGACCCGGAAAACGAATACCAATATTTGGCGGAAACTGTAGGCGGAGCGTTTTTTAATATATCTTTGAATTCTCCAAATCATATAAATCCGTTTGACTTGCCTATGCCGCTCAAAGACGAATCTCCGGCGGATGTTTTGAGAGCAAGCATTATAAATATGGTCGGACTGGTGCGGTTGATGCTTGGCGGCTTGAGTCCGGAAGAAGACGCTGTCATAGACCGCGCAATCGCCGAAACATACGCTTCGCGCGATATTACGCCGGAAGTTGATTTCAGCAAAGCCGTTCCCCCGACGATTTCCGATTTCCATTCAATTTTAAGCAATATGGACGGCGGGAAAGAACTGGCGGTACGGCTTGAAAAATATGTAACCGGCACATACGCGGGATTTTTGAACAACCAAACAAATGTTGATGTTAAAAATCGCCTTGTCGTGTTTTCAATCAGAGATATGGAAACGGAACTGCGTCCCATAGCCACATATTTGATTATTCGTTTTATCTGGAATCTTATCCGCTCCGAACTCAAAAAACGGGTTTTGGTTGTGGACGAAGCCTGGATTATGATGCAACACGAAGACGCGGCGTCTTTTCTTTACGGCATAGCTAAGCGATGCAGAAAATACTATCTCGGGCTGACGACTATCACCCAAGATGTAGCTGATTTTATGTCCTCAAAATACGGCAAACCGATTATTACGAATTCGTCCATCCAGCTTTTACTCAAACAGTCGCCAGCCACAATTGAAGTGGTCAAAGAAACATTTAATTTGTCGGATGAAGAAAAATATTTATTGCTTGAATGCGATGTGGGCGAAGGTATATTTTTTGCCGGATTAAAACACGCCGCCATCAAAGTGATAGCTTCATACACGGAAGATCAGATTATAACTTCTAACCCGGAACAGATTTTGGCGATTCAAAAAGCGAAGAAAGAGATGGAATAAAAGTCGAAAGTTTGTAAAGTAAAAATATGCTATAATATATGTCGGAAGAAGTATTAGAACAAGAAATTGAGCATGAAAAAGGATTGCGGGCGGCGCGACAGAAAATATCAGACAAACTGTCCGGAAAGATAAAAGGAGGGGTGAGCACCAAAGTTGCCGGGGGGCTGATGAAGCTTATTGAAAACAAACATAGAACAACGGCTTTCGCGCTTGCGTTCATATTGGCAATATTCAGCGATTTTTCCGATATAGCCACCGAACTGCTTGGCTTTATAATTCCAATTGTTAATGAAATCCCCGATACGATAATAGACTTGGCAACCGGAGGAGCACTCACTTTATTTTTCGCGCAAATAGGAGGAGGTATTAAAATCAAGATTTGGATTATTCAGTTAGCCGCTACCGTTTTTGAATTGATCCCATTTCTTATAATCAATGATATTTTCCCGACTTATACATTAGGAGTAATATACGCGTTTCATTTGGTCAATAAAAAAGCAAGGGAAGCGGAAGCGCAACTTGAGGAAGCGGGGCGGGGGGGAGCGATGGGGGAAGATATGGGGGGAGCGGAAGAATAAATATATCCTTGGATTTAAGAAAAATTCTTAAATCTTAATTCTTAGATCTTAATTCTTAGATCTTGTACGTTAATGTTAAATAGATTTTCTTACAAAATAATAATATTAGCAATTATAACCACAGCTATATTCTATGGCGAAAACGCGTATGCCCAACTGGAAAACCCTCTTTCCGATGCCATAGATATAAATGCCGGTCTTGATGAATTTTCCGCTCCTTCTGTGGAAATAAATATTTTATACAGCGGCGCTTTGGGAAGCACGGCGCAACTTACCGCTCAAACCGATAATGTTGATAATTACAGTTCGCTGTTTGAATGGTATCTGGACGACCAATTGATTATTCCGCAATCCGGCAGAGCAAAAACAGGTTTTTCTTTCCAAACATCAAAACCGCAACATCTGGCGCGGCTGGTGATATCCGATTTAAACAAAAAGAAAATCACCGAAAATACGGTTTCGATTGGCTCATACGATGTTTCTCTTGTGTGGCAAACCAATAGTTTTTCGCCATTGGATTACGAGGGGAGAACTATGCCAAGCGTAGGCAGTAGAATTGTCGTCACCGCGATTCCTGAAATCAGAAACGAGGATCCGGAAAATTTGATTTACACATGGTATGTCAATTCCGAGTCGCAAGTGCGCGGCGTTTTAGGGGAACAGACATTTTCATTTTTAGTGACAAAAAATGTCACGTTTATTCCCGTGATGGTTGAGGTAAGTAATTTGAGCCAGTCTGTCACGGTCAGAAAAGGAATAAGCATCCCGATTATCAGGCCGACTCTAACGCTTTATCAGAAACAAGGTCAAAAATTATCAGCGGGGAACGCCACTTTCGCTCTCCCCGGCAGTCAAATCAGCTTTTACGCCCAGCCATTTTATTTCCATATTAACAAAGCGGCTGATTTAGTTTATAAATGGAGTTTCGCCGGCAAAGAAGCGGTTAGCGCTGGCAGTGAAGACGCGAATCTATTGATATTAACAATACCGCAAACTTCCGGCGCCGGCAGAAGCATGCTTGAAGTGAGAGTGGAAAACCCGCGCGTACTTGGAGAATGGGCGAAAAAGGAAATGGAGATTAATGTGATAAAATGATTAAACTAAAACAAATTATTTTTATTATGTTGGCAGTTTATTTAATAACAACTCCTTTTGTTCACGCTGTTGTTCTGGAATCCGGAATACCGAATACAAACCTTACATCTGGCAAAGATATACAAGGCATATCTATAGCGCAATATATCAACTATATCTATCTTTTTGTTCTTGGAGTTGTCGGTATTGCGGTTTTTGCTTCTTTGGTGTTTTGGGGAGTTGTCTGGATTTCATCGGGTATTGCCGATAGAAGAGGCGAGGCGCTGGGGAAAATCAAAGATGCTTTCACCGGCCTTGCAATCGCGTTGGGAGCATATATAATTTTAAACACAATCAATCCTGACTTATTGACATTAAAAGATCTTAGCAAGAACTTTGTGTCGACCACAGCCATAGGTGCTGCTGTAAATAGTTATTTCTGGCTCGATATAGCAAAATCTTGCGGTGATATGTCAGGAGCCACTGATACGGAAAAAAGTAATTGCCAAAATATGCAATGCAATTCCGGCGCTTGCATGTCGAATGATACAATAAAGTGTTGCTCAATGCTGAAATATAAAAATCTAGATTCCTTAAATCCTAATCTTAAACGAGAATGGTATTGTACTGGCGCAGTTCCTATTAATTCGGAAAGAGTGGATGATTCGGAGTGCGCGGGCATCCGAAAACCTTTTTGCGGACTCCTTGGAAGCGCTACTTGTTTCAGAGAAGTTAAACCATAATAATTGAATCTGTAAATCCGCATAATACTGTATGCAACCAATAAAATAAACATAAAATCAAATTATGTCTAAAAAACAAATCATCATCTTAATAGCTTTGATTCTTATCGCCGCTTTAGCGTTCGGAGTTTATTATTTTTATTTCCGGCCGAAATTAGCCGAGCAAAGAGGTGGGGTTGGCGCGCCGCCAACCGCCCAACCTACCGGCGGAGAAGTGATAACACCAGCTGACGAAAAACTTAAGCAATTAAGCCAAGTTATTTCGATATCGCCGGCCATCGGCGCGAACGGTAAAATGGTTAAATTTGTCGGCAAAGAAGGCGGTATTTACGAAGTTGATTTTGACGGCCAAAATCTCAAAGAAAACAAGTTCACCGCGCTGAAAAATTTAATCAGAGTTCTTTGGTCGCAGGATAAAACAAGCTTTATCGGAATATATGACGGCGACGGAGTAAAAAAGATATCTTATTACGATACTAGCAAGCAAACAGCGACGCCTTTCAACTCAAGTGTTAGGCAAATCGCTTTTTCCGAAAAAGAAAATAAAGCCGCGTATCATTATTTTGACGGATCATTGGAATCAAGCTCTATTGTTATAAGCGACCCAAATGGAGAGAATCCGAAAACAATATTTCGCACCCGCCTTGGAGAATTGCGACTTGATTGGATAAACGAAAGTAAAATCGCCGTATCCACCATTCCGACCGGACTGGCGGAAAACACGCTCTGGATTTTGGATATTAATACTCAAAAACTGCGATCTATATTGCCAAATATTTACGGTTTGACCGTTAAATGGAGCCGTTCCGGAGAAAATTTCATATTCGCGCAAACAGACAGCAAAGGCAAGAATCTAACTCTAAGCACAGCCAACCAAACCGGAACTCAAACTAATAGATTGGACGTCACCACTCTTCCGGAAAAATGCGTGTTCACAAAAGACGACCAAAGCATAATCTGCGCGGCGCCGAAAGAAACTTTAGATATCATCTGGCCGGATGATTATTATAAAAAATTATACTCCGCGCAAGAACAAATATGGGAGATTGGTATGGACGGGAAGAAAAAGGATATGCTTTATGAATTTTCAACCAATGATTTTGACGCGACTAATCTTTTACTATCGGAAGATGAAAATTACCTCGTTTTCTTAAATAGAAAAGATGGATATGTTTATAGTTTAAAACTTAAGTAACTTCGCGCTTCGCTAAAAATAACGCCGATATAAACACAAAAAACATCAGTGATAAGTCATTTTTCCAATAAAGCGTATCCGCCATTCCGTGAACCAAAAAATAAACTAAAAACGCGCCGAATAATACGGCGTATTTTTTTTGTTCTGATTTAAAAATCTCAAAAACGCCTTTAACATACCAGAAAAGCAGGAGTAAAAACCCGATACCGCCAATCATTCCATTTTGTATGAAGAAAGCAAAAAATGTGTTATGTGGGTAGGGAACAGACCAATCCGTGCCGTTAATTGGATTCTTTAATTTATAAAGCTGATAATAATCTTGAAACATTCCAGGACCAATTCCTAAAAGAAAATTGTCTTTTAAAATAGAAATGGAAGCGTTCCAAATATAAATTCTTTGCGTAATCGAAGATTCCGGGGAAGAAGAAAATAGGTTTTGGAATTTAGCCGTCGGCCACTGAAAAATTAACAAAAATACGATGATAACGCCTGCAACCCCAAATCTTAGGAAGTCGGACTTATCAATATTGGGGGATTTGAGAAAGAGTATAAAAAACGCCGCTAAAATAATTCCTAAAAACGCGCCGTAGGAAGCGGAGAGATATAAAATAAAAATTAAAAAAACTAATGCAAATCCATGAAACCAAACCTTTGATTGTTCAGTGTAAATATTGGAAAGCAACATCCATAACCCAATAATAACAGCAGGCGTAATATACATCGCTAAAAAATTAGGAGAGTTAAAAATACCTTGCAAACGACCATCGTGAGTCAGCTCGTCGGTCAAAAAATAAAGAAATGCTAATATTGATACGCCGAAAGCGGAAAAAAGATAAGTTTTTAAAACAGTGTTGATATTTCTTATTTTTAAAGAAGAGACCGCGACTATAAAAAATAAAAATGGATCAAAAAAATAAGCTTTAAAAAGTCCGAAACTTATTTCTTTGCCGAAAGAAAAAATGGAAGCGAGTAAAGCGCCGCCGATAAACAACGATAAGCCGACAAATAATAATTTATTA
>CAYIVQ010000017.1:0-14890 GCA_964366905.1 uncultured Candidatus Saccharibacteria bacterium | reverse complement strand
TGTTTGCTGTCGCGGTATTTTATGCCGCGTCCGATGAATTTCATCAGCTTTTTGTCATTGGTAGGGCCGGATCGTTGCGCGATGTTTTGATAGATAGTATTGGCGCGTTCCTCGGTTTGCAAGTCTATAATTGGCTTGATTGGCGCAGAAAATAAGCGCTTGCCAGCGCTGTTTTTTTATGGTAGCATTTCGGCGTAATAAGCAATCTGATTTATATATTATGGATTTAAAAAAAATCGGCATTTTTATTTTTGACACTCTAAAGCTCGCGATTGTGGCGGTAGTGATTGTTTTGCCGATAAGATATTTTGTCATTCAGCCTTTTTTTGTTTTGGGCGCGTCAATGGAACCAACCTTTCATAACGGCGACTACTTAATTATTGACGAGATTAGTTACCGGCTCGGAGAACCGGAAAGGGGGAATATTATTGTTTTTCGCTATCCTAACAATCCGAAACAATTTTATATCAAAAGAATCGTCGGTTTGCCGGGTGAAGTCGTTGTTATCAACGAGCAGGGTGTTACCATTAAAAACAAAGAAAATCCGGACGGGCTTTTATTGAAAGAAGAATATTTGCGCGAAGCGCATACATACGGGAACATGTCGCAGACGCTGACGCACGATGAATATTTCGTTTTGGGAGACAACCGCGAAGCGTCGTCTGATTCAAGGCGCTGGGGCGCTTTGAAAGAAGAATTTATCGTTGGCAAAGTTTTTGTGAGAGCGTATCCGTTCCAGAACGCGGAAGTGTTTAAATAAAATTAAAATATAAATGCCAAAAATTTCATCAAAATTAAAAAAACCGCTCCAACGTCCGAAAGGCACATACGATATTTTGCCCGATGACCAAAAGTACTGGGAAAAGGCAAGAAAAGTGGTTAAAAATATCGCTTTGAGCTACGGATTTGAACGGATAGATACTCCGGTTATTGAATATTCCGATTTATACGCCGCGTCAGTTGGCGCCGCGACCGATATTATTGAGAAGCAGATGTATAGTTTCAAATCGCGCGGAGGCGATATGTTGAGTTTGCGCCCCGAATGGACCGCCGGAGTGATGCGGGCTTTTATTGAAAACGGAATGGTTAATCTTTCTCAACCGGTGAAGCTTTATTCTTTCGGTCCTATTTTCCGGTATGAACAGCCGCAAGCGGGAAGATACAGGCAATTTTTTCAAGCTAATTTGGAGGCGATTGGCTCTGTAGATCCCATATATGACGCGCAAATGATAAGCGCGTTTTTAATCATATGCAATGAGCTCGGGCTTAAGAATTTAAAGGTTGAAATAAACAGTATCGGATGCGGCAAATGCAGGCCCCCTTTCAGAAATCAGCTTTTGAGATATTACAAGCCGAGATTTACAAAGCTGTGCAAGGATTGCAAACGCCGGCTTAAAGATAATCCTTTGCGTCTGCTTGATTGCAAAGAAGAAACTTGTCAAGAATTGAAAGCGAATGCTCCCAATTTGATAGACAATCTTTGCGAGGATTGTCATGGCCATTTCAAATCCGTGCTTGAATATTTGGACGAAACCGAAGTCCCTTACGCTCTTAACCTTCATTTGGTGAGAGGGCTGGATTATTACACAAAAACGGTTTTTGAGGTTTTTCTTGAAGATGAGCATTTGGATAACGGAGATGAAAAAACGCATCAGAGATCAAAGCTTGCTTTGGGTGGCGGAGGCAGATATGATGAACTATCAAAACTTTTGGGGAGCAGAGATGTTCCGGCAGTCGGCGCCGGCATAGGCATAGATAGGGTAGTTGAAGCAATGAAAAGCCAGAATGTGAAAATCGCTCCGCTTTTGCGTCCGGAAATTTTCTTGGTCCAGCTCGGATCTTTAAGCAAGAAAAAATGTTTAAAGCTTTTTGAAGAGTTGCGTAAAGACGGACTATCTGTCGCCGAAGCTTTCGGGAAAGACAGTATCAAAGCCCAGCTTAAAGCCGCGGACAGATTGGGAGTAAAAATCAGCTTGATTTTAGGGCAGAAAGAAGTTGTTGACGGCATGATAATCGTGAGAGAAATGGATTCCGGGGCGCAGGAATCTGTTCCGATCGAAAAAGTAATAAAAGTAGTGAGAGAAAAATTGAAAAAGTAGTTATATGGATTGCATTTTTTGTAAAATCATCAATAAAGAAATTCCGGCCGAGATTGTTTTTGAAAACGATCACGTTGCCGCGTTCAAAGACATTCATCCTAAAGCGCCGACTCATATTCTAATTGTGCCGAGAAAACACGTGGAATCCGTTAATCATCTTGTGAGCGAAGATCGAGATGTTATTTCCGAAATAATTTTGGCGGCGCCGCGTGTCGCGGAAATGATGGAAACAAAAGACGGATATAAATTAGCTTTCAATGTTGGCAGAAAAGGAGGGCAAATTGTCGATCATTTGCATATGCATCTTTTGGCATGGCCGGAAGATGACAAGGAAGCAAAAAGAAAGGAGGTGGCCCCGGTATGATAGAAGCAAGAAGAAAAGACAACGAAACAACAGGGGCTTTTTTACGCAGATTTACCAGAAAAGTTCAGCGCAGCGGAGTGTTAATAAGATCAAGAAGAATAAAGTTCAAGAAAAAGCCTAAAACCAAAGTAGAGCGCCGATCAGCAACGCTTACGCGGCAGAAAGACGCGCGCGAACAAGAGAGACTTTTTAAACTTGGCAAGATTGGTAAATTTGGAGAATAAATTATTTTATCAATGAATTTACGGGAAAAAATAGAATCCGATTTCAAAGAAGCGTTCAAGGCCGGCGATGTTTTGCGCCGGTCTGTGCTTGTCATGCTCAAGGCGGCGATTCTGAATAAATCTAAAGAAAAAGGAGGCTCTGCCGCGCTTCAAGACGAGGATGTATTAGCTATGATTTCATTGGAGATTAAAAGACGCAGAGACGCGATTCCTCAATATCGCGCCGGAGGTAGAGATGATGTTGCCGAAAAAGAAGAGAAAGAAATCGCCATACTTTCTTATTATCTGCCTCCGCAACTTTCTGATGAGGAGATAACAAAGATAGCGGATGAAGCTATTATTCAAGCGCAAGCCGAAGGAGAAAAAGATTTTGGCAAAGTGATGGCAATCGTTTCTCCAAAAACAAAAGGCAAGGCGGAAGGCGGCCGCGTGGCAAAAATTGTCAAAGATAGACTTTTAAGTTAAAATGGTAATGACAGAGCTTTCTGTTGATGTTAATAACTTAACTCGTAGGCGCGTTAATTCGGAGATTATCAAAAAAGCGGCGGGAACGGCATTGAAATTGCTTGGTAAAATCGGCAATTTTGAATTGAGTATAGTATTGGTAGGAAGCCAAAGAATGCGTTCGCTTAATCTTCGTTTCAGAGGTAAAAATAATCCAACCGATGTACTTTCTTTCGGCTTTCAGGAAGATTCTGCCAATAAAGGAAATGTGTTGGGCGAAGTTGTTATCTGCCTGCCTTACGCTGAAAAGCAAGCGAGAGAATTGGGGATAAGTTTCAGAGAAAATCTGGCGACTTTGACGGCGCACGGCGTAATACATCTTTGCGGGATTGATCATGAAAAGTCGGACGAAGAATATAAGAGAACTTTAGAGATCCAACAGAAAGTTTTGAAAGGTTTAAATTATAAATAAGTTAAACTTAGCGCACATGTCTCGCGATCCAATTATTTGCGGCCTGGATTTGGGCACTAATACTGTCAGGACGATAGTTTCTCAAAAGAGAAAAGGAGCCGGCAAGCTCGCTATTTTAGGCATAGGCGAAGCGCCTTCTGCCGGGATGAGAAAGGGGATGGTGATAGATGTGGAAGAAGCGGTTGTTTCCATTAGAGAATCTATAAAGCTGGCGGAACAAGCGTCCGGATATCCGGTGCGTTCGGTTTTTATCAATGTGTCCGGTCCGCATATCACTTGCAGAATGTCAAAAGGAGTAGTATCAGTCTCAAGGGCAGATCAAGAAATTTCCAAAGAAGATTTGACTCGGGTTATGAATCAGGCGCAGTCGCTGTCTTTGCCGCCGAACAAAGAGATTCTTCATGTTTTGCCGAAAGAGTATATAGTTGATGGCGAAGGGGGAGTAAGGGATCCGCTTGGCATGCGCGGGTTAAGGCTGGAAGCCAACGCCTTGATAGTGGAAGGCTCGACTCCGGTTATCAAAAATTTAACTAAGTGCGCCGAAACGCTCGGCATCGGGATAGACGGCTTGGCGCTGTCATCAATCGCGTCTTCCAGAGCGGTGCTTTCCAAAAGACAAATGGAGCTCGGAGTTTTATTGCTGGATATCGGCGGCGGCACATCCAATATTTCAATTTTTGAAGAAGGCGGCGTTGTTTATACCGCTGTTTTGCCGATTGGGTCGGATCACATCACCAACGACATAGCGATAGGATTGAGAGTGGATGTCGGGCTTGCCGAAGCCATTAAATTGAAATACGGCGCTTGCCGTCCGGAGCAAGTAAATAAAAAGGAGATGATCAGCATTGTTTCCGATGGCGGCTCCGAACAGATAGACAACATTTCTCGCAAAGAAGTCGCTGAAATAATAGAAGCGCGCCTTGAAGAAATATTTGAGTTGGCGGAAAAAGAACTAAGAAAAGTTTCAAAACAAGCTCTTTTGCCGGCTGGAGTCGTGCTGACCGGCGGAGGAGCGCGCATTGTCGGCATGGTTGATTTTGCCAAAGATTATTTGAAGTTGCCGGCGCAAGTCGGCATACCGGAAAACATCGAGGGCGTGGTTGACCAAATATTGAGTCCGCAATACGCGACAGGCGTCGGCCTTTGTTTGCTCGGTCTTGACGCGTTGGAAGAAAGAAAATCATCCATATCTTTTTTCCCGGCATCTGGAGCTTCGTCCGGCGGCTTAAGAGAATGGTTCAGAAGATATTTTAAGGCATTTCTCCCGTAGTATTTTTAAAGTTTTTTTGTTGCTTGACGCGACTAGTGTATTGCGAGTATTATTAATGGAATATAAGATGAATCATGAAGCAGGAATCATGAATTAAGGATACAGCTTTAACTGCTAATTCCTAATTCATAATTCTTAATTCTTTGCTCAATGTCTCGTTTAAACCCGGAAGTGGAAACATTCGCTAAAATAAAAGTGGTAGGCGTTGGCGGCGGAGGCACTAACGCTGTGACCAGGATGGTAAACACCAAAATAAAAGGTGTTGATTTTGTCAGTATCAATACCGATGCTCAAGATTTGCATCACGCGCAGGCATCCGGGAAGATTCATATTGGCAAGAGCGTGACTCGCGGGCTCGGTACAGGCATGAATCCAGAACTCGGCAGACAAGCGGCGGAAGAAGCGAGAGAAGAGATTCAAGACGCTTTAAAAGGATCTGATTTGGTGTTTGTGACTTGCGGTCTTGGCGGAGGCACGGGTTCTGGAGCGTCGCCGGTAGTCGCTGAAGTCGCTAAAGACCTCGGGGCTTTAGTTATCGGCGTCATTACAAAGCCGTTTACATTTGAGGGAGTTCATCGTTCCAAAATAGCCGAAGAAGCGCTTATCAGCCTTCAAAGCAATGTTGACGCTTTGGTCGTTATACCAAATGACAGGATTTTCAATATGATTGCCGAGAACACTTCATTTTTGCAATCTTTTGAAATAGTTGATGATGTTTTGAGACAGGCGGTGCAGGGGATTTCTGATTTGATAACTTTGCCCGGCATAATTAATGTTGATTTCAATGATGTCAAAGCTATTATGCAAGACGCCGGTTCCGCTTTAATGGGCATAGGGATCGCGTCCGGAGAAGATCGCGCCAAAAAAGCGGCGCAACTCGCTATCAACTCGCCTCTTTTAGAGGTTTCCATTGAGGGCGCCAAAGGCGTGTTGTTCAATATTTCCGGAGGCACGGATCTTGGCATGATGGAAATCAACCAGGCAGCGCAAGTTATTACCGATTCCGTGGACAAAGAAGCTAAAATTATATTTGGCGCCGTGCATGATTCCAGATTAAAGAAAGGGGAGATAAAAATTACCGTCATTGCGGCCGGTTTCGGAGGAGCTATGAACGCGATATCCGCAAAGAATATTTTTTCCGGTCGCGCTATGCCTGTCACGAACCAAATTATTAAAGACGCGGTTGATAGTCCGATAAATAGAGCGGAAATAAAATACAAGCAATTCGAACAGGCGGCCGCAGACCAAGAAAAAAAGCAGGAACAGAAAGGTAGTCGCGCTTTTGCTCCGGAAATCATAAAAATCATGGATGAAACATGGGATGTCCCGGCGTTTATCAGAAGAAAGAAGTAAATTTGCATTAATTGTTGGAACATTATCGATATAAAATCGCTGCGTAGGCGATTTTTTTAGTTTGTCAATATTGACTATTTTTTTCGCTTGTTGCTGTGGAAAAGATTTTTTTGACAATATCCATTTAAGGATTAGAATAGAGTTACTATTCAACTTTAAAACTAATTTGAGGCGTCTGATTCTTCGCTGTTTTTAACTCCGGCGAGGTTTGAACGCTTTGAAAGTCGATTATGAAAAAATCCTTTCCCGTCATCGCAAAGATTCGTAAAAGAGACAGCCGCGTAGTGCCATTTGATCAGGAAAAAATAACGGAAGCTATCGGCAAGGCGTTGATTGCGGCGAGAGAAGCGGACGGGAAAGAGGCAAAAAAGATTTCAGATGAAGCGATTAAAGTATTGAGCGAGAGATTTCCGGTTAAGATCCCAACAGTGGAAGATGTCCAAGATATTGTCGTGGAAACGCTGAAAATGTCCGGCTTTGAGGAGGTAGCCGACCTTTATAACGCTTATAGGGAAAAGAGAAAAGAAATCAGAGAAGCCAAATATTTTCTGATTCTTCACGACATGAAAATACAGATCACTCCGAATGCTTACAAAGTGCTCGAATCCAGATATTTGAGAAAAGACGAAAATGGCAAGATTATCGAAACTCCAACCCAGCTTTTTCAGAGAGTGGCAAGAAACATCGCCGCGGCGGAGAAATTTTATCAGCCCAATATTTCAGACGACGACCTTTTTAAAACTGAAGAAAAGTTTTTTCGCATGATGGCGAGCCTGGAATTTATGCCGAATTCTCCGACTTTGATGAACGCCGGAGCGCCGCTCCAGCAATTGTCGGCTTGTTTTGTATTGCCGATTGAAGACAGCATGGAACTTATATTTGAGACATTAAAAAACAGTGCTCTTATTCATCAATCAGGCGGGGGAACAGGATTTTCTTTTTCTCGTTTAAGGCCGAAAGGCGATTATGTGCGTTCCACTCAAGGCATCGCTTCCGGTCCGATTTCTTTTGCTTCGGTATTTGATAAAACTACGGAGGTGGTGAAGCAAGGAGGCAAAAGACGCGGAGCGAATATGGGGATTTTGCGTGTGGATCATCCGGATATTTTGGAATTCATATCTTGCAAAGATAAAGAAGGGTTTATGGATAATTTCAACATATCCGTGGCGCTTACCAATGAATTCATGAAAGCGGTGGAAAAAGGCAAGAAATACAAGCTAATCAACCCGCGCAACAATCAAGCGGTGGATGAACTTGATGCTAGGGAAGTTTTTGACAAAATAGTTTCTCATTCATGGGTTTCCGGCGATCCGGGAGTGATTTTTATAGACAGAATGAATGAAGATAGGACCAATGCCACGCCGAAGTTAGGGAGAATCGAGTCAACCAATCCTTGCGGCGAACAGCCATTATTGCCATACGAATCATGTAATTTGGGCAGCATAAACTTAGACAAGATGCTGAAAGCCGGCAAGAAAGGATTTGAAGTTGACTGGGATAAATTAAGAGAAACAGCCGGGAACGCGGCGCACTTTTTGGACAATGTGATTGAGATGAACAATTATCCGCTCCCGCAAATTGAAGCGCTGACCAAGGGTAATCGCAAAATCGGGCTTGGAGTCATGGGTTTCGCGGATATGCTTATCAGATTGGAAATCCCTTATGCTTCAAATCAAGCATTGCAAGTGGCTGACAAAATAATGAAATTCATCAATGATGAAGGGCATAAAATGTCTGAAGAATTGGCGGAGAAGCGGGGTTCGTTTCCGAATTGGCCGGACAGTTTTTATGACAGAATCGGTAAAAAACAAAGAAACGCCACAGTTACCACTATCGCTCCAACCGGCACTATCGGGATCATATCGGGAAGCTCGCAAGGCATAGAGCCGCTGTTCGCGCTGGCTTATGTCAGAAAATCATATATAGGGAAAGACGCACATCGCCCGACAGAGTTGATTGAGGTTAATCCGCTGTTTGAAGAAGTCGCCAAACGAGAAGGATTTTACAGTGAAGCGCTTATAAAAAAGG
Source organism: uncultured Candidatus Saccharibacteria bacterium (assembly GCA_964366905.1). Classification (GTDB taxonomy): domain Bacteria; phylum Patescibacteriota; class Minisyncoccia; order GWC2-36-17; family WO2-46-25; genus CAYIVQ01. The sequence continues at coordinate 6,636 of CAYIVQ010000017.1, read as the reverse complement.
TGGCAGAAGCTGGATCGGCGCAAGGCATGAAGGAAGTCCCAAAAAAGTGGCAGAATATTTTTATCACGGCTCACGACATTTCTCCGAAAGATCATGTGAAGATGCAGGCGGCTTTTCAAAAGCATATAGACAATGCGGTGTCAAAAACAATTAACTTTCCTCATAGCGCGACCATCGCCAATGTGAAAGAAGCGTATTGGCTCGCTTATAAATTAGGCTGCAAAGGTATTACCATTTATCGTGATGGCTCAAAGAGCATGCAGATATTGAATGTCGGGGTAAAAAAAGATGAAAAAAGAAATCTCATGAAAGTGTCGGAAAAAAAGGAGAAGGTTGAGAAACAGCCGGAATTGATAGACCCGTCTCCGCAAATTCCCGATGTCTCTTCGGTATCCACATTACCCATAAAGTAAGCGTTATCACGGAGCGTGATAACGCTTGAAATTCCGTCGCTCGGACATTGTGAAAATAAATTTTCACATGCTCCTCGCTAGGAATTATAAATGATATTGATTTTTACAGGAAACGGCAAAGGCAAAACGACCGCGGCGCTTGGACAAGCTCTGCGGTCTGTTGGTAATGGGAAGAAAATAAAAATGGTTCAGTTTATTAAGGGGCCTTGGGAGTCTGGGGAAGATAAGTCTGTGAAAAAGCTTGCGCCGGATTTTGAGCTGGTAAAAGGCGGGATCGGGTTTGTCGGAATTTTAGACGACAAACACCCGCGGTCCGATCATGAAGAAGCGGTGCGGAAAACTTGGAAGATATGCAAAGACGCGGCGGAGTCCGGTAAATATGATATGGTGATAATGGATGAAATAAATGTCGCGCTGGATTTGAAATTGATTGACGCGGAAGAAGTAAAAAGTTTTTTGGAATCTGTTCCCAAAAACATTGATTTAATTCTCACCGGCAGAAGTGCGCCGGAATGGCTTATTGATATGGCGGATTTAGTTACGGAGATGAAAGATGTTAGACATCCTTATAACGATGGCGCGAAAGCTAAGAAAGGAATAGAGTTTTAAGAAAGATTTACGATGATTTCAAAATCAAAACTTTTTCTCTGGCTGATGTTGCTTTTTCTTGCCGGAGTTGCTCTGCGGTCTTTTGTTTCAATCAATAATTTTTATTTGCTCGCGGCTTTCGGGATAGCCGCGATTTTTTGTTTTGGATGGCTGATTCGCCGCGCGGCATTTGTCAGCTTGTCTTTGACTTTTGCTTTTTTATTCGGGATATTTTTATTCGGGTTTTTTGATCTGAAAGAATTAACGTTGAATCCATTAGTTGGGCAGGAAGTACATTTAAACGGGCAAGTTTTTGGCGAGCCGGCGTTTAGCGACAATTCGCAAAGATTGGTTTTTGTTCCGGAAAAATCTCCAAAAGAAAAGATATCGATGGTCGTTCAGCGCTATCCGGAATTTGAACATGGCGACAAAATAACCGTTTCAGGTAAATTGGGAAAACCCGAAAACACCGGTAGTTTCAATTATCAAAATTATCTTTTAAAAGACGGCATTTATTTTACCGCTTCCTATCCTAAAATTGAGCTTTTAGGCAAAGACAAGAATAATATTTTACATTGGCTGATTGCTTTGAAAAAAGGATTTGAGCGAAATATCGGGCAAGCTCTCCCGATGCCGCACTCCGCTTTCGCAAATGGCATACTTTTGGGCGATAAATCAGGATTTTCCGATGATTTAAAACAAGCGTTTATCTCCGCGGGAGTGTCTCATTTGGTGGCGCTTTCCGGATACAACATCAGCATCATCGCCATATTTATAAGTTTTATTTTCGGCTATCTGTTTTTATCAAGAAAAAAGCTGGCTTTCTGGGCGACTCTTTTACTGGTGGCGCTGTTTGTTTTAATGGTCGGCGCTTCGGCTTCCATTGTAAGAGCGGCGGTTATGGGTATGGCTGTTTTGGTTGCCAGATATTTCGGGCGCGGACATCAAGCGGGTCGGCTTTTGATACTTGCCGCTTTTGTCATGGTTCTTATCAATCCGAAAGTTCTGATTTTTGATATAAGTTTTCAACTCTCGTTTTTAGCAATGCTCGGTTTGATATATGTTTCTCCGCGGCTTGAACAGAAATTAAAAAGAATTCCCGAATTTTGGAAATTCAAAGAGTCGTTTATCTCCACTATCGCGGCGCAGGTCGCGGTTTTGCCGCTTCTGCTTTACAGCTTTCATCAGCTCTCTATAGTTGCCCCGCTCACCAATACTCTTATTATGCCTTTTGTGCCGTACGCGATGTTTTTTGGATTTATTGCCGGCTCGCTTGGATTTATAGGTAATTTGCCGGCGCAAATAGCAGGCGCGCCCCTTTGGCTGATTTCAAGCTATCAGCTTGGAGTAATCCAATATTTCGCGCAACTTGGTTTTTCAAGCATTCAGTTTTAAATTCTTAATTCATGATTCATAATTCACTCTCTATTAGTTTAAGCAGACGTTTCTATTATTTTATAATTTTATTCGGCACATTTATTTTGGTGTGGCTGTTGGTTTGGCTTACTGCGCCGAACGGCAAGTTGAAATTCTACGCGCTTGATGTCGGGCAGGGAGACGCGATATTCATAGAAACGCCGCGCAAAAATCAAATATTGGTGGATGGCGGGCCTAATTCAAAAGTTCTTTCAGAGCTTGGCGAGGTGATGCCGTTTTATGACAGGACTATTGATTTGATTGTTTTGACTCATCCCCAGCAGGACCATATTTTCGGACTCGTTGAAGTTTTGAAAAGATACAAAGTGGCAAATGTTTTGATAACCGGCGTTGATTATTCCGGCGGCGCGTATGAAGAATTCAAAAAGATAATCAGCGAGAAAGGTATAAATGTTTTTATCGCTCAAAGCGGGCAGAAAGTGTTTTTAGACAAAGACACCTCTCTTGATGTTTTGTATCCTTTTGAAAAACTTTTCTCTGAAAAATTCGCCGGTGATGTAAACGACACATCCGTTGCCGCGGTTTTAAGTTTCGGAAATAAAAAGTTTCTTTTGGCAGGCGACGCCGGCTTAATGGAAGAAGCGGGCTTGGTAAATTCAGGCGCGGATATCGATATTGATGTGTTAAAACTCAATCACCATGGATCCAAATACGCGAATAGCCGCCTTTTTTTGGAAAAGACATCGCCTGAAATCGCGGTCGTTTCCTCCGGCAAAAATAACCGTTACGGCCACCCGCACAAAGAAACATTGGGCCGGCTCGCCAACATCCCGCTCTATCGCACCGACACCCAAGGCCGCATCGCCGTCCTCACCGACGGCAAAGATTTATCGGTAAAAACGGAGAGGTAAAAAACACATTATGTTTCCTTGACTTTTTATGTGAAAGTTGTATCATTACACCTCAATTCATAATAGTTTTTTTACAATAAAATATAAAATAAGGAGGGGGCATGAGTAAAAGTAAAATAGCAGTCATCGGAATCACCGACGAAATAATCGTCGATCGTTATGACAACAGGAAATACAAAGTCATCTTCATTATTAGTAATAATAAGAAGTTTCCGACACCGTTGTTTCAAAAAGTCCTTGATCAGGAAGTGCAACGAATTTCTCCCGGTAATTATTTTGAATCCGATGATATTTTTGGGCTCCAAATCATTGGCCCGAGAGAAGAAGATTTAATCGTACGCGAACAAATAGAAAGCTATTTTATTGCGATCCATAAGTTGTGGTATTGCAATCATCATTACTTTTCCGATGGGGAAAACGATGAATACATTTTGCTCGCAAAAAATGTTGTAATGCTTGCGAAGTATCGCCTCATTTTGTCAAACAAAAGCGATGTTTATCGTTTTGTGCAATCGTTGTTCTATGGGTGCCTTTCCGTAAGAGGAAAAACGCGTGGGAGTCCTGTCACGCTTGATACGCCATGCCATGATTTTTTCCATGCGGATGTTGATGGCGTGGATCTTTGCATAGGAAGACCCATCGAAGAACGTTTCGGTCTTGAGCGTTTCGGTGTAACATATGGCTTGTCTTGTCATTCGTATCACACCATTGAAGAAGGCAATGCCTTCTTCAAGAAATACCCGAAAGGCTCCATCGGAAGTAATGAATTCACGCTCCGCAGGTTTTGTGCTATGGTCTATGACCTTGTTCGTATGCGCCATGGGCTCTCTCCTCTCTAACCAATGCATCAAAGGCCCCTTTCGCGAGGGGCTTTGTTCTTATCATCTGAAAGTAGAATCCCCGAAGCCCGACTTTCGAAGATGTCATAGCCGATGAATGAAAAAGAATTTATCAAAAAAAGCAAAAAATCATATCTTGAGTTTTTATTTTAGCTGTGATATTTTATAAAATATCTATAATGATATTTATTAAACAAGAATAAGAAGATGATTAAGTCAATAAAAAGATATTTATCTAAGCCAAAACTATCGCGAGAGGCCTTCGAGGCTTATTTCCACAGATTACCGGATGGCATTGAAGTAAATTGGCGTCGAGACGGTAAATTCATAGTCGGCAGTGTTGTCGCGGATGGGAAAAAGTTTGTGACACAAGGATTGAATGCCGATGAATTTATAGAAATGGTGAACGATGCCGTCATTACTGTTTTTGACATTCCAGAAGATTATATAGATGCAATCAACAAGAGCAAAGCATATTCTCCTACCGCGGAAGAATACAAAAGATTGAATGATAATAAAATATCTCACTCAAGTTTTGGGTCTAAAAAAAGAGAAGGCGCTCTCGCGCTTGCTTAATTATGAGTGGCTTTACAGATGTTAAGCAAAGAAAATTTATACATTTATTAAGATGGCTTGGCAATAATAAAGGCGTAGAGATTAGACAAGGAGGAAGGCACAACATTAAAGTTACCTGCATACGCACGGGAGAGTCGTATCCGATACCAGGCAGCCATCGTGAAATTAACAAACATATAGTGAAAGATTTTATGGAATGGCTGATTAATAGCGAAATATGCACAGAAGTAGAATTTAGAGAAAGATTGAAGTGATCTCTAATTTACATAATGCTAAGCCATTTGGGTTATATGGCTGGTTTTGCCGTCGTTGATTTTTATATTTTCTATCTTTCTAAATATCTTAAATCAAAAAATTTTTTCACAATTGCATTTCGTTTTCTTTTGTGTTATCTTTTTTGCAAAGTAAAAAATCTATTTTAATAACCAAAAACAAAATCGAATGAAAACAAATAAATTGGAAAAAACTTTAGTATTGCTCAAACCGGACGCCATTCACAGAGGAATAGTCGGGGAAATTCTCAATAGATTTGAAAGAATCGGCGCGAAAATGGTCGGCATGAAATTACTCGTTTCCGAAAAAGACACGGCGATGAAGCATTACACGGAAGATCTGGCAAAACGCAGAGGAGAAAAAATCAGAGAAATGATGATAGAAATGCTCATATCAGGACCGATAGTCGCCATAGTATTTGAAGGCATAGATATCGTGGAAGTGGTTAGAAAATTAGTCGGCGCGACAGAGCCGAAAAGCGCCGCTCCCGGCACTATCAGAGGGGATTTCGCCCATGTGTCTTACAAATATGCGGATGAGAGAGGCATCGGCATATTTAATTTGATACACGCTTCCGCCACTCCCGAAGAAGCGGAGACAGAAATAAACGTTTGGTTCAAACCGGAAGAGCTTGTTTTACACAGCCCAATGTATACGAAATTTACGCTTAAAGAAGAAGATTAATTTTTCATTTTTATTATTAATTTTTTTAAAAGAAATGGTTCCAAAAAAGATTTTTTTTACCAAGGGTGTAGGAGTGAATAAAGAAAAGTTGGCTTCATTCGAGCTTGCTTTGCGCGACGCTGGGGTCGCCGCTTATAATTTAGTCCCCGTGTCTTCCATTTTCCCTCCGAACTGCAAACGGATTTCCCGGGAAGAGGGTTTGAAGATTTTAACACCAGGATCAATCGTTCATTGCGTTATAGCTCGCATTGAAACAAACGAACCGAATCGGCTCGTTGTTTCGTCAATCGGCACAGCTTTGCCGCATGACAATAATCAATATGGCTACCTTTCAGAACATCACGGATTCGGCGAAACGGCTGAAAAAGCCGGAGAATACGCCGAAGATCTCGCGGCAACCATGCTTGCCACAACTTTAGGCATTGAATTTAATTCAGATACCGCGTGGGATGAAAGAGAACAGATTTATAAGGCCTCGGGTAAAATTTTCAGAACATTCAACACTACTCAATCGGCGTTAGGGAACAAAGAAGGAATGTGGACGACTGTTGTCGCGCTTGCGGTATTCGTGATGGAATAAGTTTTAATCGGAGTCAATCTTGTATTTTCCTGCAGGAAGAGTATAATACAGATAGGTCCTGCAGAGGTCGTTAAGGCTTAAGGTCAAACAAGCGCTTACGGGAGTCCTAAATTACTGTGAGTTGCTGGTTCGTCCGGAACTTTCAGTTGCGGTCACCCACCTGGCTCTTAGCTTAATGCCTTTGACCTTCCTGCAAGGCCTTTAAAGAATCTCACATTTGTGAGGTTTTTTATATTTTCTAGCGAGCCCATGCGAAAATTTATTTTCGTTATGGGCGAGCGACGGAAATTTAAGAAATGCCGTGGCATTTCTTAAATTTCCTTGTATCGGTTAAAACGCAAAAAACACCTCACTTGCAATTAACAGACTATAGTCTGTTAATTGCAAGTGAGGTG
>CAYIVQ010000016.1:13992-15215 GCA_964366905.1 uncultured Candidatus Saccharibacteria bacterium | reverse complement strand
AGTTCTTCGGCAAGCATCGCGCCGATATGCACGGCCTCAAGAGAATGCATAAGCACATTCTGCCCGTAACTGGTGCGATAATGTAAGCGCCCCAAAAGATTAACCAAGCGCGGATCTATGCCAACCAGCCCTGCTTCATAAACCGCGTTCTCTCCGGCTTCTTTGATCTTATTGTTAATCTCTTCATGCGCTTTCTCCACGGCTTCTTCAATTCTTGCCGGCTGGATTCTGCCGTCTGCTATTAATTTATCGAGCGCCAGTTTGGCCACCTGCCTTCTGACAGGATCAAAGCAAGATATGATAATGGCGCCCGGAGTGTCATCAATCAAAATCTCAACGCCGGTTATTCTTTCCAAAGCGCGGATATTTCTTCCTTCTTTCCCGATGATTTTCCCTTTAATATCATCGGAAGCAATATTGACCACAGTAGTGCTTATTTCCGAGACTTGTGAATTTGTATAACGCTGGATAACCGAAGCCAAAAGTTCATTGGCCTTTTTTTCAATGGCTTCCTTGCCTTCCCGATCCATCTTTTTGATATGCAACATTACATCTTCTTTGGATTCCTCCTCAACTTTTTGGAAAAGAACTTCTTTGGCTTTTTCTTTGTCCATGCCCGCTACTTTTTCCAATTCAACCAATTGCCTTTCTTTCATCTTGCCAACCTCGGCTTCTGTTATTTTTAATTTTTCCGCCTTTTGTTCAAGTTCTTTCCCTGTTCTTTCGAATTCAAGAAATTTCTTATCGACTAAATCTTCGCGATGTGAAAGCCGTTGCTCTTGTTTTGACAGCTGCGCTTCCCTCTCTTTTTCTTCTCGCTTGGCTTCTTCTAAAATTTTTACCGATTCTTCTTTTGCTTTAAGAAGAATCTCTTTCGCTTCCGCCTTTGACTGCTCAATCAGCATGCTTAGCTTGTTTTCCAATGTGCCGGCCTGCATCTCGGCAATCTTTTTTCTAATAAGATAACCGATGCCGATGCCGGCTAAAATGCCGATCCCGCCAATCAAAAACAACAAGCCAAAGGCAGCGTTCGTAATGGAAGTTTCCATATACTATGCCTTTAGTCTTTCGTTCAATTTGGAATAGTTTCGCAAAAACTTGCTATTTAGAGTTCGATTTATTTAGCAAGTAAGTTTCCCATAACCAGCAACATCGCTCAAAAAAGCGATTTTAGCCGGGTCTGATAAGTCTAAATGAGATATAAAATGCGAATTTTGCATAAA
>CAYIVQ010000016.1:11754-13892 GCA_964366905.1 uncultured Candidatus Saccharibacteria bacterium | reverse complement strand
ACCACCCCATCTTTTCTTTAAATTCTTGAATGTGCTTTTTGACGAACACTCTGTCGGCTTCCTCATCCCCCGCTATCAGTATCCGCTTCACCCTCTCTCCGGTTTGGCGCGATAGAACTTCTTCTTCCGTTTCAGCTTTATACGGGTCTTTATCGCAACCATGACACACTCTAGCCATCCCGACTTCTTCCGGTAATTTGCTCAAACAATGAACGCAATGCGTTTTCCCCGGCAATACTTTCTCCGTGTATTTTGCTTTATCCATGTTAGCTTCTCCCTCCATTGTTGATTTTTTAATAAAACTTACGCGTCCTATCATAGGGCTTACGCACTCAAATAGAATATCTAACTAATACAAGAATACATTATCTGTTTGAGCGCGTAAGTCTTATTATTATTTTTTCTTTGGCAAAGCTAAAACCTTATCGATTAAACCATAAGTTTTGGCTTCTTCCGCGGACATAAAGAAATCTCTGTCAGTATCTTTTTCTATTTTGGAAACCGGCTGGCCGGTATGCTCGGCCAAAATTTTATTAATCCTATCTTTGAGTTTTAAAATATGCCTGGCGGAAATCTCAATTTCCGTCGCCTGGCCTTCCGCTCCACCCATTACCTGGTGGATCATAAATTCGGAATTCGGCAAAGCGAGCCGTTTGCCGCGCTCTCCGGCAGCCATTAAAAATGCCCCCATGGAAGCCGCGATCCCGACGCAAATGGTGGACACATCGCACTTCACATACCGCATCGTGTCGTAAATCGCCATACCGGCAGACACCGACCCGCCGGGAGAATTAATATAAATCTGGATATCTTTCTCCGGATTTTCAGATTCCAAAAACAAAAGCTGGGCAATAACTAAGTTTGCCGTTATATCATTAATAGGCCCGCCTAAAAAAATAATCCGTTCTTTTAGCAGACGGGAATAAATATCATAGGCGCGTTCGCCATAACCTGTTTTTTCAATTACTGTCGGGATTAAATAAGTCATAATCGCTTGGGGGTGTGGGATTAAAACTTTATAAACTTAGCATTTCAAACACTTTCTCTTTCACTATCATACTATAAACATAACGCTTCAACAAGCCGGGGTCGGCCTTGAATTTCTCAAACTCGCTGTTGCTGGCAATCAGCTCATTGGCTTTTTTTTCCAGTTCTTCGTCGCTAACGCTTATTTTTTCTCGCTTGGAAATTTCCGGAAATATCATTGAAGTTTTTACTCTTAATTCAGCCGGCTTTCTCAAATCTTTTTTCAATTCATCTCCGGATTTTTTAATGCTTAAAAGATAATCATCAAAATTCAATCCCTGTTCTTCAAAATTATGCTTCATTTCGTGCGTCATATTTTCTATTTCTTCGTCAACCAGCGCGTCGGCGACTTCTATCTTCGATTCTTCCGCCAGTCGCTTGGCAAAAAGTTGGCGCAATCTATCCTTCTCTGCCGCTTCTTTTTCCATCTTAATTCCGGCTTTGATATTTTCTTTTAAAGCGTTTAAATCTTTGAAACTGCCGAGCGAAGCGGCAAATTGATCATCAATCTCCGGAAACGCAAGTTCATAAACCGCTTTCAGCGTCGCTTGAAAATCAATTTTTTTGCCGCGCAAACTTGCTTGCGCGAAATCAGCCGGCGCTATCAGTGAAAAATCCTTGCTTTCCCCAGCCGACATATTCTCAATTTGTTCATCAAAACCGGAAATGAATTTGCTTTCGCCCAAAACCAGCGGATGGTTCCGTGATTCCCCGCCTTCCAATTTAACTCCGCCGATTCTCGCTTCAAAATCAACCTCCGCTAAATCTCCTTTTTTTGCCTGGCGAGTAACCAATACTTCTTTCCTTCTGGATTTTTGCAGCCACTTGAGGGACTCTTGTGTCTCTTCTTCTTTAACTTCAGCTTCTTTTTTCCCGCCAAGAACTTTCTCCGCTATCGCTTTGTAATCGGCAAGTTCAATGTCAGGATAAACCGGAACTAAAATTTTGAACACAAAAGGATTGCCGATGGCCATTTTTAATATTTCCATCTTCGGACGACCGATTATTTTTATCTTTTCAGATTCAACAGCTTTGGCAAACTTTTTATCGGCTATCAAATAGCATGCTTCTTCAAAAATCTTTTCCTTGCCGATGTGCTGTTCCAAAATATT
>CAYIVQ010000016.1:0-11654 GCA_964366905.1 uncultured Candidatus Saccharibacteria bacterium | reverse complement strand
AATAGCATGCTTCTTCAAAAATCTTTTCCTTGCCGATGTGCTGTTCCAAAATATTGGCAGGAACAGTTCCTTTTCTAAAGCCTTTTATCCCGACATCGGCAGATATTTTATTTGCCGCGCTATTCATCGCCGCAAGCACTTCCGCTTCCGGAACGGTTATTTCAAATTCAACCAAAGATTTTGGCAGTTTTTTGAGTATGATGCCTTCCATAAACGCTAAGATTAAGTCAAAAGTCGTAAAGTCGAAAGGCCTTAAAATCTAGGAATGTCGCAAAACCGCGTCCGACGCGGTGAAGCGACTCAATAACTTTCGACTTTATGGGCTTTACGACTTTACGACTTTGTAGAGTTCCATTCCCTCTTTTACCACTTTTTTCGCGTCTTCCGCGCCTTTCCAAGATAGCACTTCAACATGTTTTCCTTGAAGTTCTTTGTAAACTTCATAGAAGTGCGCGATTTCTTTGCGCATATGTTCGCCTAAATCGGATATATCGACGAGTTCGGAAAAGCGCGGATCTTTCACCGCCACGCAGATAACTTTTTCATCTCGATCTCCATCATCAATCATTTCCAATACTCCAATCGGTTTTGCTTCAACCAATACGCCAGGTAGAAGAGGATGCGTAGTTAATACCAAGGCATCCACCGCATCTCCATCGTGCCAATGAGTTTGCGGTAAGAAACCGTAGTCCAAAGGATAGTAAACCGGCGAATACATGACACGGTCGAGCTTGATTAATCCGGTTTCTTTATCTATTTCGTATTTATTGGAAGAGCCTCGCGGGATTTCAATGATAACATTGAATTTCTCCGGAGCGTCTTTGCCGATAAAAATGTCTAAAATATTCATAATTTTAAAATTTTCAATGATCAATTATCAATCAATGATTAAATTTTCAATTGAAAATTATAACTTGAAAATTGATTGATAATTGAAAATTGGGTAATTGAAAATTAAAAGAGCGGTTTGCGCTTAAAATTTATTTATCAGCTTCATCTGATTTAACATCCGCTTTTGCTATTTCCGCTTCCGCCACTTCTTCCTCATCCGTTTGTTCTGGTATTCCTGCCTCTTGAGTTTCCTCCGTGCTCACTACTTTGGTTTCGATTTTCTCCGTTTTTCCTGTAGCCGAATGCACATCTATTTTCCAGCCGGTGAGTTTCGCCGCCAATCGGACATTTTGCCCGCCTTTGCCGATCGCCAGCGAGAGCTGTTCATCGGGCACGGTAACTTTTGCCGCGCGCATTGCTTCGTTTATTTCCACGCTAAGCACTTTTGCCGGCGACAGAGCGTTAGAAATAAACTTACTGTGGTCCGCCGACCACTCAATGATGTCAATTTTTTCTCCGTTTAATTCAGAAATAACCGTGCTTACTCTGGTGCCTTTTTGGCCTACGCACGAACCTATCGGGTCCACTCCGTCCTGCGTTGTGGTAACGGCGATTTTTGACCGCGAACCGGCTTCACGGGCGATTGATTTCAACTCAACAACTCCGGATGCTACTTCCGGCACTTCCAATTCAAACAACTTTCTGATTAATTGCGGATGAGTGCGGGATACACTGATCATCGGCCCTCTATTTGTCATTTCAACCCTCAACACATACACTTTTACTCTGGAGCCGACTCTGTAATGCTCGCCCGGCATCTGCTCTTCCGGATACATGATGCCGGACGCCCTGCCGAGATCAAAAATCACATTGCCACGTTCAAATCTCTGCGCCTGCGCGCTTAAAACTTCGCCTTCTTTAGATTGAAACTCGGAAAGCACGGCTTCTTTTTCGGCTTCTCTCAAGCGTTGCAAAATAACTTGTTTAGCGGTTTGAGCCGCGATTCTTCCGAAATTTTCTTTTGATTCCAGTTCAAACGCAACTTCCTCGTCGAGCTTCAGATTGGGATCTATTTTTAAAGCATCTTCCAGCATTATGTGCCGTTCGGAATTAAAAACTACTTTTTTCACCGCCTCTTCGTCTTCTTCATGAGTTTGAATTTCCGGCATTATTCCGGCTTTCTTCTTTTCAATTTCCTCTTGGATTTCTTCTTCGGTTTTTATCATGCTTTCATCCACAACCGTCTTGATTTGGAATATCTGCGTAGCGCCGGTTTTCATGTCTAATTTTGCCTTTATAATCTGACCTTTTTCTCCATAATCTTTTTTATACGCGGCGGCAATAGCCATTTCAATGGTTTCTATAACTTTATCTTTCGGTATTCCTTTGGTATCGGCTATTTGGTTTAAAGCCGACAAAAATTGTTTTATATCCATAAATTTAAAATTTAAATTTTGAATTTTTAATTAAAATGGCCTGTTCTTCCGAACAGACCCGAAACACTTAAATCAGTATAACAGTAAGGTAGCAAAATAAATTACCGTTGTCAACCCCTATTTCCTACATTCTGCTCCCAACCTTAATTTAAAACAAAAGACATCTAAGTTCAGGTAAAATAATTATGTCTGCTAATTATTAACCAAAAACAAAGATGTCTTACAATCATTTTAAGCCATTTCAAAGGAATGAGCTATCCGCCTTGTTAAGGGCGGGCATAAGTCAGAAAAAGGTAGCGGAGCTGCTGGGCAAAACGGCGTCAGCCGTTTGCCAGGAATTAAAAAGACATCCGGCGGACACCAAAATCGGCTACAGTGCCGGTCGGGCAAAGGCCAGCACTAAACAGAAACGAGTTGAGGCTAATCAAAGATTTAGAAAAATAGAAAATAACCGGTGGTTGAGATATTACATAATTCAAAAAACAAAACTGTATTGGTCGCCAGAACAAATCAGTGGCCGGCTGAAACTAAAATATGGCAACGACAAAACTAAACAAATCGGCAAAGACAGTATTTACAAATTCATCTACACCGAGAAGAAGGAGTTGGCTAAATGCCTGAGGTGCCAGAAAGGCAAATACCGGCGTCGTTACGGCACTAGAATACGCGAAAAACAGCGCGAAGCTACTAAAAGAAGCTCATTGACGAACGACCGGCTGAAGTAGAAAAACGTGACAAAGTCGGCCATTGGGAAGGAGATACGATTGTCGGCTCGGATAAGCAACACATCCTGACTCATGTTGAGCGCAAGAGTGGAAAATTACTCGGTGACAAATTAGAACGAGGTACGGCAGAATTAACTAAAATAAAAACGGTTGGGAGATTTGAAAAAATTCCCAGGAAGAAAAAACTGACCATCACTTATGACAACGGAGTTACTTTTGCGGAGCATGAAATGACCGAGAAGAGAACCGGCATAGAAATATATTTTGCTCATCCTTATCACTCTTGGGAACGTGGCACGAATGAAAACTGCAATGGCTTGCTCAGGCAGTTCTTTCCGAAAAAGTCTGCCTTTGCTATGATAACTCAGGAGCAAATTAATGAGGCCTGCGGCCTCATTAATAATCGCCCGAGAAAACGACATGGCTATTTAACCCCGAACGAAGTATTTTGTCGCCAAATTAATTAAGCTTTGGAATAGAATTTAAGCAAACCACGCATGGAAATGCGTTGTTTACATACATGTAAAGAAAAAGGCGGAATCGTTTTACGATTCCGCCAAGTACTAGTCGCTACGATATTTATTTAATGGACGATTTTTTTAACCGTCCGCCTGCCATCGTGGTAGTCAGTCGCGACGACTATATCATCCCTCTCGAAATTGCATCTGCTTTCGTAAATGTCCTGCGGAGTTGCGGAACATTGAATTATGGTTATTTTCAGATTTCCTCTCAAATCTTTCAAAATTAATTCTATGCGCTGGCCAGGTATCCTCTCCATAAATATTATTTCATATAGTCTTCCTGCCTCAGGCGCCCTGCCACATGCTGAAACAATTACTATCAATGCCACTGCTAATGCTAATTTCTTCATTTTTCCACTCCTTCTCCCTTATTTTTGATTTGTCCGTAAGGGGCGGGTTTTGGTTTTTAAAGAACTTTATCTTACACCATAATTGTAACAACTTTATAAATATATGTCAATAGTAGCCGTCAATATTTTGTATTAAAAAATAATAAGATCTAAAAAATGGCTCTATTGACACATCTTTATCATTTGATATAATTAAAATGTTGACGGAAAATATCGACATTTATGGAAATAAAGCATATTTTGGAACAATTAGGATTAAAAGATAAAAAAGCGGATGTATATCTTGCCGCTTTGGAATTGGGTAGCGCGACTGTGATTGAAATATCAAAAAAAGCGGACATCAAAAGGACGACCTGCTATGATATTTTGCTTGATTTGATAAAAATAGGGCTGATTTCGGAAACTTCAAAAGGCAAAAAAAGATTATTTATCGGAGAAGACCCGGAAAAGATATTAAAGGAGCTGGAAAATAAAGAAAAATTATTTTCCGAAATTCTTCCGCAATTGAAATCGGTCTATAATATCAAAGGCATCAAACCGAAAATAAGGTTTTATGAAGGCAAGGAAGGGTTGAAAGAGGTTTATGCCGATACCCTGAAGTATTCGGGAGAAATACTGGCTTTTGCGTCTGAAGATGTTGTCAGGGTGTTAGGCGCGGAATGGGCGAAAGATTATCTTAAAAAACGAGTTAAGAAAAATATCCATGTGCGGGTTGTGTTGCCAAAAACCAAACTTATCTCTCAAATTATTGAAAAGGACACGGAACTGCTCCGCATGTCAAAGCCCATTAGTCCGGAAAAGTATCCTTTCTCCATAGAAATAAATATTTATGGACACAAAAAAGTCGCGTTGATGTCATCGCGAGAACAGATGGGGATAATCATAGAAGGAGACGAGATCTACAAAACTATGAAGTTGATTTTTGAGCTTGTTTGGGATATCCTACCGGAAGTGAGAGTTTGAATTGCTGACACTAATAAAGAAAAGGTGGGGTAGATTTGCTCCTCTCGCAGGGCTTCACTTCATAATTTTCATTGTGATGAGCGGTATCTCTTTGGTAAAGAATTTTTTTACTTTTTTCCAGTCGGCAGGGAAATAAATTCCCGGCTCGGGGTCGCTTTCCGCGTCTTCAAAATACACCATGCTTTTTAATATATGGTGGTAATCATGGGCCACCATAGGATATTGCGCCTTGAGCCGCTTAATGATATTTTCCAGCGGTTCAATGTTGTGGGCACACCAATAAAGGTCAAAAAAATCCCGCTTTCTTCCGCGTTGAGAAATAGCGGTTATCTTCATCACACCGATATCAATCTGGTTCAACACGCGGATTGTTCCGTATTGTAGCGGTTCCTGTTTGGGAACGAAAAAAGGATAAGCGATAAAACTTATTTTGGCTCCGAATAGCTTGGCGTATATCGTATTTTTTTCCTCAACCTCAACTTCAAAATTTGAATTTCCGGTGAAATTATCGATTAATTTCTTTTCATCAAAATTTCTGTCTTCGTTGAAAAAATCCAGGTCAATGGACTTACGATGACCGGCCTGAAGCGCAAGGGCGGTTCCGCCGGCTAAATACCAACGCGACTGTTTCAGCCATGCTTCTTTAGACAAAAAATCAAGAGCTTTTTTTGTCCTGCGGGGCAGTGTTTCGTAATGCCAGCCTGCATCGCTATGCGAAGCATTGCGGGCATGCCAGCTTGCCCCGTAAGAAACTTGCTTTCTTTCGGGGGTTATTTTTTGAGAATCAATGTCCATAATGTTTTTGTTCTCGGTCGCAAACAGCGAGATTTGGTTACCACTCTTTTTAATAATCTTTTGTCATAAAAATCTAAAACCCACCGCGCTTCTTTGTCGCGTCCCAAATCGGCCACTCTTTCAATGATGTATTGAGCGTGTTTTTTGACATCAATGTTACGCGGGTTCGTGTCCCAAAACAATTCCGGCCGGAATTTCATAATCTTTTTTGTTTTGCGTTGAGTTTTCATGCATCAATTATACCAAAAATCGCCTTGATTTTCAATGAAAATGGGCTTACATTATCATGCTACCTTCGTCTGCCTTCTTAGATCTTTATTATGTAGGACTTACGCGCTTGAGCAAGTAACCAATTAATTTCAGAACATTATCTGCTCAAGCCACAAGGGTTTGCCCAATTTCTTCGTTAAAATCTGCGTTTGAGACTCGTCGTACCAATGTACGCCTCGTCTCAAGCCTCGATTTTGCCTCGAACTTGGGCAAACGCGTAAGTCCTATTATGTCTGCTTATAGCAAGCTCAATTAATTTATCTATGAGATCAGAATAAGAAATTCCATTCGCCTCCCATAATTTTGGATACATGCTTATTTTAGTAAACCCGGGGATGGTGTTTATTTCATTAACCAAAATTTCGCCGTTTTCTTTCAAAAAGAAATCAACTCTCGCCATACCTTCGCAATAAAGCGCTTTGAAAGTTTTGATAGCAAGTTTTTGAATTTTATCTGCCAGCTTTTTTGGAATTTTTGCCGGAATCTCAAGTACAGCGCCGTTCGGGTCGATGTATTTCGCCTCGTATGAATAAAATTCATGTTTCGGTATAACTTCTCCAAGTGTTGAAGCGATCGGACTTTCATTCCCTAAAACAGCGCATTCTATTTCTCTGTCTTTGATATATTCTTCTATTAAGATCTTATTATCGTGAACAAAAGCCAATTTTACAGCTTCTCGAAATTGCTTCTCGTTTTTTGCTTTACTTATGCCAACCGAAGATCCTGAATTGGCCGGCTTAACAAAAACCGGCATTCCTAATTCTTTTTTAATCTTTTTCCAATCTATGGAAGTCGGACTTCCATAGATTGTTATGAATTTCGCGACGGGTATGCCTACTTCACGAAGCAAACGTTTGGTTGCCTCTTTATCCATGCCTATAGCGGACCCTAAAACGCCGCAACCGACAAACGGCTTGCCCAATAATTTGCATAATCCTTGCATTGCGCCATCTTCCCCGTAAGATCCGTGAAGTACTGGAAAAATTACATCCGCGTCTTTTACCTCTCCGGCAAGAATCGCGTGCCTCTCGCCTTGCCTGTCTATCTCAATCGGCAAAATTTCGTATTTCTTTTTGTCCATCGCCGCTATCACATTTTTGGCAGACTCAACAGACACATCGTGTTCCGCCGACTTCCCGCCATAAAGCACGGCTATTTTCAGTTTTTTATTGAGCATATTTTGAATTACTAAATGATATTTTTTGTCGCCTCTATTTGAGAGCTCCTATCCCGATGAACCTTTTAAATGTATCGGGTTGGCAGTGGGATCCTTTGGCTACAAATATAATAAAGGCGCACATTTAAAAGGTTCATCGGGATAGGAGCTCAGCCGAGGGTTCCCACTGCCAACCCGATACAAAAAATATCATTTCGTAATTCGAAGTTCTTTGATTTTATTTTGATAACGTTCCATCACAATCTTATTTTTCGGATTAGGATAATGAAGCATTAAAATATCATCGGTGAAAATCAATTGATCAATATCGGTTTTGCCGGCAACCCGCGAACAGAGAGAGCGGAGCAGTCGTCGTATGACGGCGAGTTTTCTTTCAATCCTCGCGGTTTGCCATTTTTTTAGCAGACATTCCATCCAGTCGCCCAATCTGCCGTTAAAAACTTTTTCCAATACGGTTGAAGTTTTTGAAGGATAATCGATTTTAATCGGCGCGATAAAATCACGGTCATGGCATTGATATAAAAACTTTTCCATCCAACGATTGCGAGAAATAAAAGCGGCAAAATTTTCTTTGCTCAAAATCGGCCTGGCGGACGCCAACATATTGGCTGAAGCGATATTTTGAATCGGCGCTTCCGCGCCATCGACGATAAAATAATTCAAACATATTCTATCGGTAACTTTTTTTCCGTATCTGCGCTTGCCGAAAAATTGAGTGACAATCATCGCCAGTATTCTTGTTGTCCAAATTCTTCCGGGCTTCACGATTATTAAAAGATCCAGGTCGCTCGCTTTAGTCGCTTTGTTCATGGCGACAGAACCGGTAATGGCAATCGCGTTTAAAAACGGTAAAATCGCGAGCCATTTCAGCGGCATTGTTAGCCGCGTGATTTTTTCTTTTGATATATTCAGGCGCTTATCTTTCTGTTCGGCCGCACCGGAATCGTCTATAATGCTTAATCCACCTCTATTTTCAAACACAAGACCTGAATTTTTTAATTCATAGAGAGCTTTTGTTATCTCGATTAATG
Source organism: uncultured Candidatus Saccharibacteria bacterium (assembly GCA_964366905.1). Lineage (GTDB taxonomy): Bacteria > Patescibacteriota > Minisyncoccia > GWC2-36-17 > WO2-46-25 > CAYIVQ01. Next base: position 3,555 of record CAYIVQ010000016.1, on the reverse strand, counting down.
TAGGTCTCCTGCTGTTGTTGCCAATCCTGTGCAAATACCTATTTAACTCAACGAGTTCCAAGCCGACGCCGGACTCGGCATAGTTAAGCGCCAGAGTTGAGAGTATTTCGCCATCTAAATCATTCATTGAGTCCCTTTTATTTTCGCTAAGAACGAGTAAACCATATCCTTGGAAGTGGCAACTACGAAATAATCCGAGGAAATCGCGTAGTCCATTGAGACATCTGGAGTCGGCAAATTAATATAGCGTTTGGAGAAGTCAAAATATGAATTTTCCGCGAACATTAGCTTAGTCGGCAATGTATAAGTTTTTTCAATATATAACGGCTTGAGATCCGTTAAAATAGCGCTTTGCCAGTTGCCAGCCATATCCTTTATCTGATCTTTATTATTTATCTTCGCGATTAAACCGTATCGCCAAGTGTTTCCTGATTTATAACCGACTAATTCCATCCCCGATATATATTGCCAAAAGTTTGCCGGGAATTTAAGTTCAAGCAAATCAGACCATTCTTTCGGCGCGAGAAATCTTTTTTCAGACGCGTTTGAAAGTTTTATAAGATATCTTGCTGTAACTTTTTCGCCGGCTACTTTAGCGTTCTCCAAAGATAACTTTGATAATATCGCTTGCTTATCCAACGCGCTGATTTCTATTATGACTGTCTGATCAAGTTGAGCGACAGCTTGCGGTATTGCCGGCTCCGGTATCGGCTGTGGTTCCGGTTGAATAGGCGGGGTTGGTTCCGGTATTGGCTCTGGTATCGGTTCTACAATCGGTTCCGGCTCCGGGATAGGTTCCGGAATGGGCGCGGGTTCCGGTATCGGAGCTGGCTGAGGAGAAATCGGCGTCGGCGCGGGTTCAGATGGTATTATTGGAGTTTCCACCGCGACTTGTTCTCCGGATTGGTCTTGAACAACAAAGAAGAAATAATATCCAAGTCCGCCGCCGGCTATCAATAAAACCAACACTATGCTTAAAATAATAGTGCTGGCGCTTAAATTTCTTTTTTGAGGCGGTATGAATATTTTCAGCTTCTGCTTTTCTTCTTCCGATTCTTCCGATGGCGTCGGTACCGCTTCCACACCGGGATGCTTCGATTCCAACGACTCTCTGTACATATCAGGTTGTGGATTGTTGTTTTGTAAATTAGGAGGCAGCGGGGGCGGAGGTATGGTTTCTGAAAACGGCGTCTTTTTTGGCGCCTCATTGCCAGAGCCAGCAACACCTTGCGCTTTCATCATATCTTCTTTCATCGTATGAGTCAGCATTTCCGCGTTTTCCACTATTGGCAACGCTCCCGGCGGCAAAGGGGCTTGCGGAGGAACGGAAGGTTTATTAAATTTTGCAAACGGGTTTTTGAGATCCATACGATAAATAAATACAAAGCACGAATTTCGAAATCCGAAACAAATTCAAAACACAAATGACCAAAATACTAAACACTTCGTATTTGGAATTTTGAATTTAGATATTGTTTAGAATTTAGATATTCGGATTTCGGATTTATAGATATTATACTCTTTTATCGTAAAATAAAAAAGCCCAGTTATCCACTGGGCTTTTTTTCTATTGATTCTGTTCTTTCAGCGCGTCTTTCATCGAGAAATTAAACCTGCCTTGGCTGTCTATTTCCATCAGCTTCACGGGGACAACGTCTCCGATCCCAACCACATCTTCCACCCTATCAACTCTTTTTTCAGAAAGCTTTGAAATATGCACCAATCCTTCCGTTCCGGGATATATTTCCACAAATGCGCCAAAATCCATAATTTTCTTGACTTTGCCCTGAAATATTTCTCCGACTTTGAATTCTCGCGCGATATTTTTTACCCATTCTTCGGCTTTGCGCGCCGATTCCTCGTTCGCGGAAGTGATAAACACGGAGCCATCGTCTTCAATGTCTATCGATACCCCGGTTTCGTCTATAATTTCATTTATCACTTTCCCGCCCGGACCGATGACATCTCTGATTTTCTCGGGATTTATCTGAAGCTGAATGATTCTCGGAGCATATTTGGAAAGCTCTGGACGCGATGCCGGCAACGCCTGCTTCATTCTGTCCAATATTTCCATGCGAGCTTTTCTCGCTTGAGCTAATGTCTCAATAAAAATCTTTTTTGTTATCCCTTCTATTTTTACATCCATTTGCACAGCCGTAATACCTTTATCAGTGCCCGCCACTTTCAAATCCATATCGCCATGATGGTCTTCCGGTCCTTGAATATCCGTGAGAATTTTATAATCGTTATGCTCGCTCATCAGCCCCATCGCGATTCCGGCGACCATATTTTTTATAGGCACTCCTCCATCCATCAAAGCAAGTATTGACCCGCAAACCGACGCCATGGAAGAAGAACCATTTGATGATAATGTTTCAGACACAAGTCTTATCGTATACGGGAATTCTTTTTGTTCCGGAATAACAGGCGCGAGCGCGCGTTCTGCCAGAGCGCCATGACCTATATCTCTTCTCGACGGCCCTCTCATCGGACCGATTTCTCCCACTGAAAACGGAGGGAAATTATAGTGGTGCATGAATCGTTTTGTTTCTTTGGCTTCCATAGTGTCAATCAATTGTTGGTCCCCCGGGGATCCTAGAGTCAGCGTTGAAAGCACATGGGTGTTGCCTCTCATAAACAATCCTGATCCATGAGTTCTGGGTAATAACGAAACCATGCAATCCAGTGTTCTTATTTCATCAATCTTTCTACCATCCGGACGCTTGTTGTTTTGAATGATATTTTCATGCACTAATCTATCTATCTCGTCTTCAAATAATCCCTCAGCTCTTTTCGCGTAACTGGGAGTTTCCGAATGAATTTCCGCGATATTGGCGGCAAGCTCTTTTCTCAAAGCGTTCACCTTTTCCATTCGCGCGATTTTATCGGATTCATTGTAAAGCGCTTCCTGAAGACGGCTCCCGATGAATTCTCTGACTTCTTTAGCAAGCTCGCTCAAGTCTTCCTTTTCAATTTTTATTTTTTCCTTACCAGTCGCTCCCACTATTTCATTCTGAAAATCTATTAGCTTATCAATTTCTTTCTGAGCTATTTCAAACGCTTCCGCGAAAACATCTTCCGGCACTTCTTTGGCGCCGGCTTCTATCATATTTATCCTGCCATTGACTCCGGCCACAACTAAATCCAAATCGGAAAGTTTCAGTTCTTCATAAGTGGGATTAATAACCCACTTATCGCTAACTTTCGCGATTCTTACCGCTCCGATAGGACCGCCCCATGGAATATTGGAGACCGCTAAAGCGCATGAAGCGGCAATCATGGCAACGATATCGGGGTCGTGCTCCAAATCAACGCTCAACACAGTTGTTACAATTTGAACATCGTGCCTTAACGAATGGTCGAATAAAGGCCTGATGGCGCGATCTATCAAGCGGGCGGTCAAAATCGCGTCTTGCGACGCCTTGCCTTCTCTTTTTATAAAACGAGATCCGATAATTCTGCCTGCCGCATAAAATTTTTCTTCATAGTCAACCATCAAAGGAAAATAATCAATGCCTTCCTTCGGTGATCTGCCCATCACGGCGGTCGCCAGCA
>CAYIVQ010000015.1:12200-15847 GCA_964366905.1 uncultured Candidatus Saccharibacteria bacterium | reverse complement strand
CTGGTGCCCGGGGTGGGACTCGAACCCACAAGCCTTGCGGCGCAACATTTTAAGTGTTGTGCGTTTGCCATTTCGCCACCCGGGCTTTTTTATATTGTTTTCTTTTTATTCCGTCCTCTATGTGTTGGTTTTAAGCTGTGGCAATTAGGGCAAAGGATTCTCAAATTTTCTAATCGATTGTCGCGGGAATCTCCATTTATATGATCAAGCTCCAAGGGGATACGTCCGTCCAAGGTTTTTTTATCCCATCCGCATTCCTCGCAATACTTAAATTTTAATCCGGCAATAAATAACCTCTTTTTTAATTTGTAGCTTTGGAAAGAGCTATCTCTAGACAAAATTTTTTCTAAAGGAATTTTTTGTTTAAAGGGGATATGCATTCCTTTGCTCCATCCTTTCCCTTGGAAATGTCCTATATCAATGTTTGCTTCCGTAATGTATTTTTTCACCTGTGCGTAATTACCTCCCGCAGGTTTTAAATTTAGAAATTGCAAAACCTGCCTAATACTCCTTGATTTCTTTACGCCAGCCACTAATTGGATTTTTGTCCATTTTCTTTGTCTCATTACTTATCAGTATACCATATGGAAAAGGGACACGTAATACATTCCTATACGTGTACCATTCTATTTTTGAGGCCACGGTGGGATTTGCACCCACGAATAACGGTTTTGCAGACCGTAGTGTTAGCTACTTCACCACGTGGCCAATTACGACGATTATTATATATATTCCAAAGAGATTTGTAAATTTTATTATTACTTGATGTTCTGATCTTTTTCAATATCCGACAATATTTCATACAGCTTGTTTTCTTTTTCGAAAGCGGCGTCAAGCTTAAATATAATCTTTGGCACAGGCCGCATGCGGAGCTTGCGGTTGAGCAGATATTGCATATCACCGGTATTTTTTCTCAATTCCTCAAATACCGACTGTTCCTTTTCTTTAATAATCGCCGAAACATAAACATTGGCTATCTGAAGATTGGCAGAGGCATCCACTTTGGTAATAGTCAGAATTGCGTCTTTGCAAACATCCACCTCCCGCAAAATTATTTTGCCAAGCTCTTCTTTTATAAGCTGATTAACCTGTTCTATTCTATGTGGCATTTTATTTAGGACTTACGCGCTTGAGCAAGCAATCAATTTAAAAACATTATCTGCTCAAGCCGCAAGGGTTTGCCCAATTTCTTCGTTAAAATCTGCGTTTGAGACTCGCCGTACATCAGTACGCCTCGTCTCAAGCCTCGATTTTGCCTCGAACTTGGGCAAACGCGTAAGCCCTATTCTAATATCTGTGGTTTGCGTTCTTCTTCGTATATTTCCAGTTTGTCTTGAGGTTCTATTCTGCCTCCGGGTAGGTGAGTTGCTGTCGGAGCAAACATTATCCCACATTCTCTGCCGGTTTGCACTTCCGCGACATCCGCTTTATTGTGCTGAAGCTGACTGATTTTTCCGGTCAAAATCAAGTTGCCATTTCTTTTTACATCGGCGAAAGCTCCTTTTTTAACTTTGCCGTCGGCGACTTTTCCCCCGATTATTATTTTTTGCGGCTCTGATTTAAATATGACAAGTACTGTCAGTTTACCCAAGTCAATCCGTGAAACTTCTTGAGGCAATATATTTTTAATCTTTTCTTTGATTTGGTCAATCAATTCATAAATAACATTTGCTTGTATCAGCGCGATTTCTGATGATTGCGCCAATTTGGCGGCTTCCGGAGAAGTTTTGACTTTGAACGCGGCGATTGTGGCATTGGCGGATTTCGCGAGCATCATATCTTTCTCATTAACTTCTCCAAGTTCGCTTTTAATGACTTTAACGGCCGCTTTTTTAAATTTAAGGTCATCCAGCATTTTTTCCAGCGCTTCTTTGGATCCGGCTACATCGGTTTTTATTATTAAATTGATGATTGGCAACTGCGATTCAGCTTCTGTTAAGCGGCTTGCGGCGAACAAGGGGACTTCATTGTCTCCCATTTTTATTGAATTAAGCATGGTTGTTTTATCGGGAAACGCGGTGAAAGATTCGCCGATTTGAGGCGTTGTTTCAAATCCGGTTATTATTACCGGAGATGAAAATGACGCTTCCGCGACAGATTTGCCGTCGGCGGTTGCCATCGCTTTCACCTTTCCATAAGTGTCGCCGGCCGCTATGAATTCTCCAACTCTAAGCGTGCCGTTTCTTATAAGCAAAGTGGCGATATTGCCTTTTTGCGCGTCTTTGTGGGCTTCTATTATAACGCCCTCAGCTTTCGCGGAAGAGTCTGCTTTAAAATCTTCCAATTCTGCCGCGAGCAAAATCAAATCCAAAAGCTCATTTACTCCTTTGCCGCTTTTTGCAGAAATTTCTTGATTGGGCACATTTCCTCCCCAACCTTCAAGCAAGATGCCCTTTTCCGCCAGCTGTTGCTTAACTTTTTGCGGATTTGCCTCCGGCTTGTCTATTTTATTTATGGCGATGATAAGGATGGCCCCGCATTGAGCGACATGATCAAGAGCTTCAAGAGTTTGCGGCTTGACTCCTTCATCTGCCGCTACGACGACTATGGCGATATCCGCCACTTTGACTCCTCTTCCGCGCATCTTGGAAAATGCTTCATGACCGGGCGTGTCTATGAATGTGATTCTTTTGGTTTGACCTTCCTGCGTCGTATGGCTGATTTCATAGGCGCCGATATGCTGGGTGATGCCTCCGGATTCTTTGGCCACCACATTTGTTTTTCTTATATAATCAAGAAGTGTCGTTTTGCCATGGTCAATATGCCCCAAAATAACCACGATGGGAGGGCGGGTTATTAACTGGTTATCATTTATTTTTGTTATTGATTCATTCATTATATTTTTATTTCCCAATCGCTTCTGCCAGAGCTTGTTCTTCCTCTTCTGATAGTTTGATTTTGGCGACTCCTTTTTCCACTGACTTGGCGTATAATCTCATCTGTTCTCTCAATTGCAGTCCTGTCAGCACGAATCCGTTATTCTTATCATCCAGCATCGCCATTGTAAAGCTTTGATTACCCGCCGCTTCATCAAGCGAATTAAACCTTTTAACGGCCACTTTTTGGACGGCGTCTTTCAGATTTTCTTTTATCGCCAAAGTTTCTTCCAATAGACGCCTCGTTTCCCCTTCCAGCTTTTCGGTTTTTTTAATTTGTTCCTGCAAGACATTTTCAAGATTCAGATTCGACGCGCTTTTGAAGACCGCTTTCAGCCGTTTTCTGAATAACAGATTCTGAATCAGCAAGAATAAAACAAAAATTGCCAATACTAAAATCGCGATGGCTAAATTATTAATATTGATAAAAGATAATTGCATTTTCCCAAGTATATATCGCTCTTTTATGATTTGGCGGACTTTGTCACGCTCGCCATGGCATAGCCATTGGCGTAGCCAGGCCGTAGGTTCGCTTCGATGAGTGAAGCCCGCTTTCGCTTGTCTTCTTGCGGACTGTGTCACGCCGAAGCCGAGCTTCAGCGAGGCGAAGGCGGAAGGGGAGAGATTCGAACTCTCGAGGAGCTTGCGCCCCCACGGCTTTTCGAGAGCCGCGCCTTCAACCGCTCGGCCACCCTTCCAATCCAAAAACTATTTTAATTAAGCGAGTATAGCACTTAGCTATGCTAAATCATTTTGCCTTATTTTACAAGG
>CAYIVQ010000015.1:0-12100 GCA_964366905.1 uncultured Candidatus Saccharibacteria bacterium | reverse complement strand
TTTCTATTTTTCTCACTGGTTTGCCATCGCGGGCTCCGTATGTTAAATGATGCTCTTTTGGCATACCTAAGTGAGAGCTATTGCTGATAGCTTTTTCGCCGCCGATATAAAATCCGAGATGTTTATGAAACTTCCGCACTTCTCCTTTATCAGAAGATTCCAAGTTTTCCCATACTAAAACACTGCCTTGTTTTATTTTTTTGATTTTACGCCATCCGGACTCTTCCATATCTTTAATAGTGCTGACAACTGTTCTGTGAGGCTCTTTTATAAGCTGAAATAAATGAAGGATAGCAGAGGCAAAAAAAGCGCATGACAATTCCCCATTTTCCAAAACATCTTTTTTTTGTCCGTTAATTTTCGCGTAAAAATTACGAAACATTTTAGTTCCTACGCTGTTTTTTATTACAGCCATATAGCTTTCGTAAGTAAGCGGCATGATTTTTATTTTGTTTTGCGATTTCATAGATTCATCTTAATTGAAATTTTCCTGAACTTATAATACAATGTTTACTGCTGTATGGCAAATCATTGAGGATTTTTTAACAAAAACTAAAAATGAATAATAAACTTTTTAAGGTTGATTTTAACCGGACAAAATTAATCGGAGACATTATCTCTGAAAATAATCAGTCGCGTTTATTATGCCTCCATGGCGGCGGCCCAATAGGCAGAAAAAATTTTGATGTATTAAGAGAGTTGTTATTCAAAAATGGCATTAGCTCTTGCGCTTTTGATTTTATTGGGCATGGAGAAACCGCTGGAGATATAACTACGTCGTCATTGGAAATAAGAGTTAAACAAGTATTAGCGGTAGTCCAATCTCAAGCGTTACCTCAACCGCTTTCAATAGTCGCCTCTAGTATGAGCGGACATATCGCGATTAAGCTATCAGAGTTTTTGAATATTAAAAATATTATATTAATAGCTCCGGCGGTTTACGCTTCAAAAGTGTATTCTGTTTTTTTTGGTCCTACATTTAGCGAAATAATCAGAGAGCAATATAGCTGGCGCGACAGCGATATTTGGGGAATTCTGAAAAACTATACAGGTAATATTTTAATATTCGCAGCCGAAAAAGATCAGATTATTCCGAATGAAATTATTGAGAGGATTTATAATTCCGCCATAAATGCGAACTCTAAAGAAATAGTCATGTTCAAAGACGCAACCCATTCGTTGATAGAGTGGCTTAATAATCATCAAGATTGTTTAGAGCAAGTTTCCGATAAGATTTGTGACATTATGCAGAAATAACAAGCGTTTTGTTTCCACATGGCTTTTTATTTTTATTGCGAAATATTTCTTAACGATTTATTGTAGTAATGGGAGTGTAGCGCGCTCTATTATTTATGAATAAAACAGATGAGGAGATAGTGGTCAATGTTCAAAAAGGCGATATTGACGCGTTTGGCGAGCTCGTGGAGCGGTATGAGGCGAGAATGATGCGCTATGCCGGAAAGTTTCTTTTAAGCGGCGAGGACGCCAAAGATTTGGCGCAGGAAATTTTCATCAAAGCTTATATCAATATACAAAGTTTTGATATCGACCGAAAGTTTTCTTCGTGGCTTTACCGCATTGCTCACAATGAATTTATCAACGCAATCAAAAAAAGAAGCCGGATGCCCGCGCTGTCTTTTGATTTTGACGCGATTTTCCCGCATCCAGTAGCGAAAGAAACTGCCGATGACGAAACAAATAGACGTAATTTAAAGGAAATGCTGGATAAGCATATCGGTAAACTTAATGTGAAATATCGAGAACCGCTTGTGTTGTATTATTTTGAAGATATGAGTTATCAAGATATTTCGGAGGTTTTAAGCATTCCCGTTTCTACCGTAGGCGTTCGGATCAATCGCGGGAAAAATTTGTTGAAAAATATTATTGGCGATTCAGATAATTTATGAATAGTGAACAAAAAAAATCAGCGCGCGATTTAGTGCTCGAAGCTATCAAAAGCGGCGGGGTGAAGATGCGTCCCAAGTGGCATTTTATTCTAAAGGCGGTTTTAAGCGTAATCGGCGCGCTTATCGTCATACTCGCGCTTTTATATCTAGCTAGCTTTATTCTTTTTATGTCTCGCCAAACTGGAGTTTGGTTCGCCCCAGTGTCCGGTTTTCGCGGATGGTATGTGTTTTTGATGTCTTTGCCGCGGGTGTTGATATCATTGCTTATCATGTTTGTTATTATTCTTGAAATACTGGTCAGACGCTATTCGTTTGCTTATCGGCGACCGCTGTTATATTCGGTGGCTGGTGTGACGCTGTTGGTGATTGTCGGCGGATATGTTGTGGCCGGCACTTCCTTTCACGGGAGGATGTTTCGATACGCGGAAAGAAACGAGTTGCCTTTAGTCGGCGGTTTTTATCGCGAGTACGGCCATCAGCGTTTTAGGAATATTCACAAAGGGTTGGTTGAGGAAGCAGCCGAAAACAAGCTGGTGATAAAGGACAGGCGAGGGGAAATATTGACCGTGCTGATGACTCCGGAAACGCGTCTTAGTTCCGGAGCTGATTTTTTAAAAGGAGATTTGGTGGTGGTTTTCGGCAATCGCGATGATCACACTGTCCGCGCTTTGGGCATCAGAAAAATTCCCAAAGATAACGATTTTAATGTTATGCGGAGATGAGAAAATGCCCGCGTGTAATATTTCCAAAAGCCGATTGTAGTAATCACTGAAGGCCTTCAGCAGTTATTATTAATTTTAATCAATATGAGCGTAAAGAAAAAATTATTTATCTATTCGGTTTTGCCGATGCTTGGGCTGAGTCTTTTAAGCGTGAATATCGCTTCCGCGCACGGCGGGTTTGGCGGCTTTGACAATTTAACTCAAGATCAAGTCGCGGAAAGACAGCAAAATATGTTTCAGAGAGAAGCTGATATTTTAGGCATCAGCGTTGATGAAGTGAAAAATGCTTGGGCGGACGGCAAGACTATAAAACAATTGATGGACGAAAAAGGGATTGATCTCGCGCAAGTTCAGCAACGAATGAAAGATGTCCGTTTGCAGCAGATGAAAAAACATCTTCAGGTACTGGTAGATAATGGAGTTATTACGCAAGCGCAGGCTGACAAGCGCTCGCAGATGATGCAAAGCTCTGTCCAAAACGGCGTCAAAAAAGGCCGGATGGGCATGGAGATGATGGGATTTCATCGCAAAGGATTCAGGTTTTAATCTATGTTAAACAAAATATCATCGACGATATCAAGACATAAAATAGCCGTTGCTTTTGCCATAATTATTCTGGCGGGCGGCGGCTATTATGTTTATGGATATTTTTTTACCGCTACCGATGGGGTTCGTTATGTAATGGCAACAGCAAATAAAGGCATACTTATTATTTCCGTTTCCGGTAGCGGCCAGGTGTCGGCTTCAAATCAGATTGATGTGAAGTCAAAAGCAAGCGGGGATATTTTATATATTGGCGTAAAAAATGGTGATGCGGTGAAAGCTGGCGCGCTCATCGCGCAATTGGATTCCAGAGAAGCGCAAAAAACGGTGCGTGACGCGGAAGTAAATTTGGAAAGCGCGAAACTGGCGCTGCAAAAACTGGAAGAGCCGGCGGATAAATTATCCGTAATTCAAGCGGAAAACTCGTTGGAACAAGCTAAAGAGTCAAAACAAAAATCGGAAGAGGATTTGAAAAGCGCGTATGAAGACGGGTTCAACGCCGTTGCCAGCGCTTTCATTGATTTGCCTCCCATAATGCCCGGACTTGATATTATGCTTTTTAGCAGCACGATTGAAAAAGACCAATGGAATGGGGATTGGTATGCCAATCAGATTTTACCGTATAAGAGCGACACCAAAGTTTTGCAATACAAAGAAGACGCGGAAAGCGCTTATAAATCCGCTCGAAAAAAATACGACGAAACATTTGCCCGTTATAAAACAATCACAAGAGATTCCGGGACAGAAGTCGTTGAATCTATAATCATTGAAACTTATGAAACGGCAAAAGCGATCGCCGGAGCGGTAAAAGCGGAAAATGACTATATTGATTTTGTTCAAGATTTTATGGAACAACGCGACAGGGTGATACCGGCGGGGATGTCGGCGCATCAATCCAGCCTTGATTCATACACAGGTATTACCAATACGCGCCTGTCAAATCTTTCGTCCATAACGCAGACGATAGAAAATTCCAAAAAAACCATTGTCAGCGCGGGGCGGTCAATAATTGAAAAGACCGAATCATTGACGAAGCTGAAAGCCGGGGCAAACCCCCTTGAAATACAATCGCAAAAACTTGCCATAAAACAGCGTGAGAATACTTTGCGGGACGCGCAGGAAAAGTTTTCCGATTATTTCATTCGCGCGCCGTTTAACGGAGTTGTGGCGGAAGTGAATATCAAAAACGGCGAATCTGTTTCTTCCGGAGCCGTTATCGCGACCATCATCGCCCGCCAGCGAATAGCGGAAATTTCACTCAATGAAGTGGACGTGGCGAAAGTGAAAATCGGGCAAAAAGCCACTCTTACTTTTGACGCGGTTGAAGGATTAAGCATTACCGGCACCGTCGCTGAAATTGACGCCATAGGCGCGGTTTCTCAAGGAGTGGTTACATATAATGTAAAAGTCGGTTTTGACACGCAAGATGACCGGATAAAACCGGGGATGAGCGTGTCTGCCGCCATTATCACGGATACAAGGCAAGACGCGATAATAGTCCCGAACGCAGTTGTAAAGTCTTCCGGAGGAAGATATTTTGTGGAAATGTTTGACGAAACATTTTCCGTCCAAGATACGGCAAATCCGGAAGGCGTCACTTCTCAAAGCTCTCCGCGGCAACAGATGATTGAAATCGGGCTGGCCAATGAATCAATGACGGAAGTTTTAAGCGGACTGAAAGATGGAGACATTGTAGTGGCAAGAACTATTACTTCTTCCGCGTCGCAAACTTCACAAACACAGCAAAGAAGTCTTTTCTCTTTGCCCGGAACCGGTAGGATTAGCGGGGGAGGAGCGCGTTAACCATCTCAACATGATAAAGTGTCGAAATATAATTAAGGCATACAAAACCGGCCAAATAGAAACCGCGGTGCTTAAAGGAGTATCTTTTGATGTCTCAGACGGCGAATTTATCGCGATAATGGGCCCGTCCGGATCCGGCAAATCAACGCTCATGAATATAATCGGCGCGCTGGATGTTCCAACAAGCGGCCAATATTTATTTGACGAACAAAATGTCTCGGAGCTCTCCGATGATGAATTAGCCGATATACGCAAAAATAAAATCGGCTTTGTGTTTCAATCTTTCAATTTATTGCCGAGAGCGACCGTATTAAGAAATGTCGTACTGCCTCTTATTTACGCGGGCGTGCCGCGAAACGAGCGGGAAGCGCTGGCAAAAACGGCTTTGCAAAATGCCGGGCTTGCAGAATCGCATTTTTATCATTTCTCCAATCAGCTTTCCGGCGGGCAGATGCAAAGAGTGGCTATTGCGCGGGCGCTCGTCAATAACCCATCCTTAATTTTAGCCGATGAACCGACCGGCAATCTGGATACCAAGACAGGCGAAGTCGTGCTTGATACATTTCAGACGCTCAACAAGGAACAGCGCCGCACCATTATCCTTATCACTCATGAACGCTATGTCGCCGAGCATACCGATCGCATTATTACTATTCGCGACGGCCTTATAGTTTCAGACGAGAGAAATAGTGAAAAACGAGTCGCTAACCATAACAATATATGATTGCTTACGATTTGTTACAAGAAACATATTCAGCGTTGCTTTCAAATAAAGTCCGTTCCGGACTTACGGTGCTTGGCATAGTTATTGGCATCGGATCGGTCATCGCCATGATTGCCATAGGAGCGGGCGCGCAGAGCATGATTCAGTCAAATATCCAATCGCTCGGGTCTAATTTAATTATTGTAATGCCAGGCGCTCAAAGAGGGCCGGGGGTTCAGGTGAGTTCCGGACGAGGTTCAGCGCAAAGTTTGACCGTTGACGACGCGGAAGCGATTCAAAAAGAAATATCTACGATTAAGGCGTTAGCTCCGGAAGTCTCAAGGCGTTATCAGGTCACGGCGCGCGGAGCCAATACAAACACGCAGGTAATCGGCACAAATGATTTTTATCCGTCCGTGAGAAGTATTGAGATAGGAGAGGGTTCATTCATAACGGAACAAAATATTAGAACGGCGGCCAAAATTGCCGTGCTTGGCCCGACTGCGCGAGATGATTTATTTGGCGAAGGCGCGAACCCGATAGGACAGACCATTCGCATACAGCGCGTAGATTTCAAAGTTATCGGTGTTACAAAATCAAAGGGCGGGAGCGGGTTTAATAATCCAGATGACGCGATATTTATTCCTTTCTCTTCGGCCCAACGGTTTTTGAGCGGCAATGAATACCTGACAAGCATAAGCGTTCAGGCATCAAGCGAGGAGGCGATGCAGGACATACAAAATCAAATCACTGCTTTACTCCTTGACCGTCATAACATTTCAGATTCGCAGTTGGCGGATTTCAACATGCTTAATCAAGCAGACATTGTGGCGACCGCGTCGTCTATAACAAGCACTTTTACCATACTTTTAGGTTCGGTTGCCGGCATTTCTTTGTTGGTTGGAGGTATCGGCATTATGAATATGATGTTGACGACTGTTACGGAACGCACGCGGGAGATTGGGCTTCGCAAAGCCATAGGAGCGAAACGTCGCGATATCAATCTGCAATTCTTAAGCGAAGCGATTATGTTAACTTTTATCGGAGGCGCGGTCGGAGTTTTTTTCGGCTGGCTGATTTCGTTCGCAGTTTCGCAATTCGGAGGCATAACTACGAAAATTTCTTTATCGTCAGTTCTGCTGGCGTTTGGCGTATCGGCGGCGATTGGCATTATTTTTGGTTATTACCCGGCCCGCCGCGCCGCTTCACTAAATCCCATAGAAGCGTTAAGATATGAATGATTAAAAATTATTAAGTAATAAAAATATGGATAAAATTATCGCATTAGCTATCGGGGCGGCTGTCATTGTTGGAGGCGGGTCATTTTATGGAGGCATGAAGTTTCAGCAAAGCAGAGGGTCGGGATTTATTTCACCGGCGGATTTCCAGAATTTGCGAAATCTTTCGCCGGAAGAGAGACAGGATAGGATTCAACAAATGGGCGGTTCCGGTGCCGGATCGCGCGGTCAGTTTGGCGGAAGAAATGTCGGAGGAGCAGCAAACGGAGAAATTATTTCCAAAGATGACAAAAGCGTTACTATAAAATTGCGCGACGGAGGCTCAAAAATTGTTTTTTATTCAGGCTCTACTGAAATTGGCAAGTTTGCGAGCGGAACAGTTGCTGATATTGAAGTCGGGGAATCGGTAATGGTAAATGGCAGCGCTAACAGCGACGGGTCAATCACCGCTCAATCCATTCAAATCAGGCCGGCGTCGCCAATCACTGACAACAAAGCGGACGACTCCGAGCAAGGAACAGTCAAAATCATCAATGTTACCGGAAAAGATTTCTCGTTTGACGTATCTGAAATAAAGGTTAAAAAGGGTGAAAAAGTTAAAATAGTTTTCAATAATAAAGATGGTTTCCATGATTGGGTGATAGACGAATTTAACGCTCGCACGCCAAAGCTTCAGAGCGGGCAAACCGCCGGAGTAGAATTCATCGCTGACAAAACCGGTTCGTTTGAATATTATTGTTCTGTGGGCTCACATAGAGCGATGGGCATGAAAGGGAAGTTGATAGTTGAGTAAATAATAAATAAATATAATTTTCTGGATGGTCTTGACTTATTTTTATATAACCTATAACATAGGTTATAGGTTAATAGTAAAAACATTATTATGAAAACACTCCCTGTTAACAAAGCCAAATCTCTTAAATGCGCCAAGCAGGCTCAAGGCACGCTCAACAAAGTATCTGAAATGATCGAGTCGGATCGCTATTGCCCGGAAATTATCCAGCAAGTGGATAGTATTATCGGTTTACTTAAGACTGCCAAACGAGAGCTTCTTGCCGGCCATCTTGATACATGCGTTATCCACAAGATGAAAGAGAACAAGCAAAAAGCGATTGATGAGCTTATCAAAATATACAATCTCTCAAATTAATTATGAACGTGTCTAAAATATTTAAAATTAAAGGGATGCATTGCGCTTCGTGCGCCGGAATCATTGAAAAAGCTTTCAAAAAAACGGAAGGCGTAACTTCCGCGGAAGTAAACTATGGGACCGAAACGGCAAAAATTGCTTTTGATGAAACAAAGACGAGCCCGGAAAGTCTTTCTCAAAAAATAGAAAAGCTCGGCTACTCTTTGGTAATGTCATCGGCCCATTCGTCAAACTCAGGACCTTCGGCGGAATCAATGGGAATGTCTGCCGATGAGCATGCTGCTCATCTCGGAATCAGTCAAACTAAAAGCGAAAAACTCGCTGAACTGAAAGATATGCGAAATAAAGTTATTTCCGTGATTCCGATTGCCATATTTAGCATTTTTGTCATGGGATGGGAAATTTTCGCGCGATTCAATGCTGTTTCGGAAATGTCTTTATTCTGGAAAGAATTTTTTCACCATTTTTTGCCTGTGCTCGCGACCTACGCGTTGTTTGTGGTAGGCAAACCATATCTTTTGGGCGTATATCGTTTTTTGCGTTACGGCAAAGCGAATATGGATACTCTCATAGGCATCGGCACATCGGTTGCGTTTATTTACAGTCTCGTTGTTTCCGCTTTTGAAGAAAATTTAAAACTTTTCATAAATGTTGAACAAACATATTATGATGTGGCGATTGTCGTTATCGCCTTTATCACTTTAGGCAAATATTTAGAAGCGCGGTCAAAAATAAAAACCGGAGACGCGATTGAAAAGCTTCTTAATCTTCAGGCGAAAACCGCGCTTGTCATTCGCGATGGCAAAGAAATTGAAATACCAATTGATCAAGTGGCCCACGGAGAAATGATCATCGTAAAACCGGCAGGGAAAATCCCTGTTGACGGTGTTCTTACGGATGGGAGTTCATATGTCGATGAATCTATGGTTACCGGCGAGCCGATGCCTGTTTCCAAAAAAGTCGGAGATATGGTTATGGCGGGAACGATTAATACGAGCGGTTCATTTACTTTTAAAGCGACAAAAGTCGGATCCGAAACAATGCTCGCGCGCATCATAAAAATGGTTGAAGAGGCGCAAGGAAGCAAGGCGCCCATTCAAGCTCTGGCGGATAAAATCTCAAGTGTTTTTGTGCCGATTGTACTGGCATTATCATTTATATCTCTCATCCTTTGGCTTGTTATCGGCGCGCAATACCTCGGTTTCTCCCAAGCGCTTTCATTCGGGCTTGTTTCATTTGTCGGTATTCTAGTTATAGCGTGTCCGTGCGCGCTGGGGCTCGCGACGCCGACGGCAATCATTGTCGGCGTTGGCAAGGGCGCGCGAGAAGGCATTTTGGTAAAGGATGCGGCAGCTCTTGAAAAGCTCCATAAAGTAGATGCGGTCGTAGTTGATAAGACTGGCACTCTGACTCGCGGGAAACCGGAACTTGTTTCAATGCAAAACATATCCGATAAAAACGAAGATGAAATTATTTCAATTCTGGCGGCATTGGAAAATAAATCTGAACATCCCATCGCTCACGCCATCGTTTCTTACGCGAATGAAAAGAAAATAAACCTTACTTCCGTGGAAAACTTTGAAGCGATTAAAGGCAAAGGTTTGAAAGGCGCTATTGGCGGGATTGAATACTATGCCGGGAATGCGAAGCTGATGCAGGATTTAAAATTGTCTTTTGATGTTTTATATATTGAAAAAGAAACCCTTGAAGGCAAAACTCCCGTTATTCTCGCGACAAAAGAAAAAATCCTCGCCGTAGTTATGGTGGCGGACGCGATTAAGCCGGAGGCGATTGAAGCGGTGAAAAATCTTCATAAACTCGGAATAAAAGTCGTCATGCTCACAGGCGATAATAAAAACACAGCACGGCATATCGCGAATCTTGTCGGCATTGATGAGGTTGTGGCTGAAGTTATGCCGGAAGATAAATTGAACAAAATAAAAGAATTGCAATCACAGGGGAAAATCGTGGCGATGGCGGGAGACGGAGTGAATGACGCGCCGGCCCTCGCGCAAGCCGATGTCGGCATTGCCATGGCGACAGGGACTGATGTGGCGATTGAAAGCGCGGGCATCACGCTTCTTCACGGAGATATTTCAAAGCTTGTCAAAGCGATACGGCTTTCAAAATTAACCATGCACGGCATAAAGCAGAATCTTTTTTGGGCGTTTGCCTATAATATTTTAGGAATACCGCTTGCTGGAGGTCTTTTCTATCCGATATTTGGATTACTTTTAAATCCCGCGTTTGCCGGCCTTGCGATGGCGTTATCAAGCGTATCGGTGGTTTCAAATTCGCTTCGTCTTAAATCTAAGAGACTATAATTTTATGACACAGCAAAAAACACATACACTTCAAGTTCACGGTATGCATTGCAACGCTTGCGTAGTTCTCACTGAAAGCGAGTTGATAGAACATCCTAATATTTCATCCGCTAAATCCAGCCTTTCAACTCACTCGGTGGAAATTTGCGGCGATTTCGGAGAGATGACGCTTGAGGACATTGCCAAAGAATTAACCGGCTTGCTCTCCAGACATTCGCTTTCAACGGAAAAACAAAAGAAAGAAATAAATTGGAAAGAATTTACCATGGCGATTCCCATCGCTTTCGGTTTTATGTTCCTATTCGTGCTTTTACAAAAACTCGGTATTGTTAATTTGGTGAGCACTGGTAATGTCACATACGGCACTGCGTTTATTGTCGGCATCATCGCTTCTCTTTCCACATGCATGGCTGTTGTTGGCGGGCTTTTGCTTTCGATGTCCGCCACATTCGCGCGCGGAGGCGATAAAATCCGGCCGCAGGCGCTGTTTCATATAGGAAGAATAATTTCGTTTTTTATTCTCGGCGGAGCAATCGGCGCTCTTGGTTCTGCGTTTCAGCTTGGCGCGGTGGGGACATTCGCGCTTGGAATAATTATCGGGCTTGTGATGTTGATACTCGGCATTAATCTTCTTGATATTTTCCATTGGACGAAACGGTTCCAGCCGTCAATGCCTAAGTTCTTATCCCAAAAAGCCTTGAATCTGACAAAAATCAATCATACTTTCACGCCCGCGCTTGCAGGTATTGCCACATTTTTTTTGCCGTGCGGCTTTACTCAATCGATGCAGATATTTACTTTATCAACCGGCAATTTTTTACAGGGAGGACTTACCATGCTTACGTTCGCGCTCGGCACATTTCCCGTGCTCGCGCTGATAAGTTTTAGCTCGTTTAGCATTCAGAATAATTCCAAAGCCGGCATTTTTTTCAAGAGCGCCGGGTTGGTTGTGATTCTTTTCGCGCTGTTCAATATTATCAATAGTTTAGTCGCCATAGGACTTATACCGCCAATATTCAATTTTTAACTAGGACTTACGCGCTTGAGCAAGCAGGAACAATCAATCCCAGAACATTATCTGCTCAAGCCGCAAGGGTTTGCCCAATTTCTTCGTTAAAATCTGCGTTTGAGACTCGCCGTACCAAAAGTATGTCTCGTCCCAAGCCTCGATTTTGCCTCGAACTTGGGCAAACGCGTAAGTCCTAGACGATCACTAATATGAAACTAACAATCATTTCAACTATTTTAGCGTTAATGTTTATCGGCGGAGCGATAATTTTCGCGCGCAATGGAGCTAAAACGGATACAGCGGTTTCGCAAAGTAATATTTCTATTATAGATGGGAAGCAGATTATTGAAATTGACGCTAAAGGGGGGTATTCGCCGAGCGTTACCGTCGCGAAAGCCGATACTCCGACGATTATAAAAGTTAAAACTCAAGGAACATTTGATTGTTCTTCGGCTCTTGTTATTCAAAGCATTGGATATCGGGCGAATCTACCGCCATCGGGGGAAACTCTTATTGAAGTACCTCCGCAGAAATCCGGCTCAATTTTGCGCGGCATGTGTGGCATGGGAATGTATAATTTCTCCGTCAAATTTGATTGAGATTTCCACCAATCAACAAACCCGCCTTGTAAGGCGGGTTTGTTGATTGATGTGGAGTGTCATTAACAAAGTCCGAACCTATTACGAACAAAATCCTGATGC
>CAYIVQ010000014.1:0-16872 GCA_964366905.1 uncultured Candidatus Saccharibacteria bacterium | reverse complement strand
CGCCGAGCGAAGCGAGGCGAACCTTTCAAACTTGCAATTTCCTCAATGGTGCTCTCGAGAGGAATTGAACCTCTGTTTCAAGCTTCGGAGGCTTGTGTTCTATCCGTTAAACTACGAGAGCGGATTTATTAATATTCTTTGGGTTGCGAAATGATATTTTTTGTATAGGGTAGGCTATGGGCTCATTAGATTTAGCTATTCAGAGAACTTAAAAACAAGTTCTCTGAATAGCATCTAAGATTGGCGACAAAAAATATCATTTCGCAACCCAAAGAATATCAGATACTAATTGATTTAATGAAAGCGCGCCGATGGATCGGGCAAGCACCGTGCTTTTTTAACATCTCATAATGCAGTTTCGTGCCATAGCCTTTGTGCTTTTCAAAGCCGTATTGCGGGTATTTTTCGGCGTATTTTAATATTAATCTATCTCTTGTAACTTTAGCGATAATGGACGCGGCGGCGATGGAAAAAACTTTCGCGTCTCCATTGATAATTGATTTTTGATTGGCAGTCAAATTCGGTATCACTTCTCTGCCGTCAATATACACAGAAAAATTTTCTTGCTCAAGCCAATCATTTTTGTCTATTAATTTCTCAACCGCGCGGCGCATCGCGAGCAAACTTGCCTGCAAAATATTTATTTCATCTATTTCTTTCTCGCTCGCCTCGCCGACCGACCATAACACCAACGGATGCGAAGTGAGCGCTTCATAAATTTTATCCCGCTTTTTCGGAGAAAGTTTTTTTGAATCATTCACGCCTAACGCAAGCAGATCTTCAAAATCATTCCGCGGAGCGGAATTCCATGACTTTGGACTTTCGACTTTGGACTTTGGACTTGACTGCAGCATGCATGCTGCTGCCATGACCGGCCCCGCCAGCGGCCCTCTGCCCGCCTCATCAACACCAATTATATATTGGCCATTGCGCCACATTTTTTCTTCTTCGACAAGAGTTGGAATAGTCCTTTGCGTCATGCTACAATCTTAGCATGAAATTCGTCCATCTCCATACCCATAGCCATTACTCCCTTCTTGACGGCCTCCCTAAAATAGAAGAGCTGGTTTTGAAAGCTAAAAGACTCGGCATGGAGTCGCTCGCGCTTACCGACCATGGTTTTTTGTATGGAGCGATTGATTTTTACAAAACCGCGAAACAGCACGGCATCAAGCCGATTATCGGCTTAGAAGCCTACATTGCCGCGCGCAAAATGACCGACCGCCAGCCGGGTTTTGACGATAAACGGTTCCACCTGACTCTGCTCGCCAAAAACAACCAAGGATATAAAAATCTGGTAAAACTCACTACTATTGCCAATTTAGAAGGATTTTATTACAAACCGCGGCTTGATCATGAAGCTTTGGCAAAATACAGTGAGGGCATAATCGCTCTTTCCGGATGCCTATCGGGAGAAATCCCCCGCGCGATCGCTGGAAAAGACTTTGAGCGAGCGGAAGAAATTATCCAAAAATACAAAGAAATTTTCGGACCGGAAAATTTTTATCTGGAAATAAATCACTGCCCGAAGATTAAGACTGCCGAGGAAATCAACCAAAAGCTTATAGAATATTCACAAAAATTCAGGCTTGGCATCGTTGCCGCCTGCGACGTCCATTATCTTGAAAAAGAGGACGCGAAATTCCAGCAAACACTTATGTCAGTGCAAACCGGCGCGAAACTCGGAGAAGGCGACGGCATGACGCTGGCGCAAGATGACTTTTCCTTCAAAAGCGCGGAGGATTTATATCAAACATTTCCATATCCGAAAGAAGCGCTGGAAAATACCGTTAAAATCGCCGAACAATGCAATGTGGAGCTTGAGCTTGGGAAGATTCAATTGCCATATTTTGCCACGCCTTCCGGAGAAGCACAGGATTCTTATCTTCGCGAACTATGCTATGAAAAACTCCCGACAAAATACACTGCGAATGAAACGCCTGCTGCAAAAGAACGGCTGGAATACGAGCTTTCGGTCATATTAAAAACCGGTTTTGCGTCATACTTCTTGATAGTGCAAGATTTCGTCAATTGGGCGAAACAAAACAAAATCATGGTCGGCCCGGGAAGAGGGTCGGCCGCCGGCTCCATTGTTTCTTATATCCTTAGTATAACTGATGTCGATCCGATAAAATACGAATTGCTTTTTGAGCGCTTTTTAAATCCGGAAAGAGTCAGCATGCCGGATATTGATTTGGACTTTGCCGACACCGGCCGCGACCGAGTGCTTGAATATGTCGCTGAAAAATACGGCAGAGACCGCGTGGCGCAAATCATCACATTCGGGACAATGGCAGCCAAAGCCGCGGTGCGCGACGCAGGCAGAGCTTTGGGTATCGCTTATGATTTCTGCGACCGGCTGGCAAAACTTATACCATTCGGATCCTCTCTCGATGACGCGCTCGGATCAACGCTTGAACTGCGGGAACTTTATCAAAACAATGAAGACGCGAAAAGAATAATAGATACGGCAAAAAAACTGGAAGGAGTGGCGCGCCACGCTTCCGTCCATGCTTGCGGAGTGGTTATTTCCAAAAATCCGCTTGACGAAACTGTGCCGCTCCAATACGCCACCCGATCCCAAGAAGACACAGGCGGCCAATCAGGCGGTTCAACTGAAAACAAAAAACAAATAGTCACCCAGTACGAAATGCATGCCATAGACGACCTCGGGCTTTTGAAAATGGATTTTCTCGGATTAAAAAATCTTTCCATCATAGAAAATACTATTCGTTTAATTGCGGGAAGGCAAAGCAAAGACGTCAAACTGGAAAAAATTCCATTCGACGATAAAAAAACGTTCAAACTTATGCAGGAGGCAAAGACCACGGGCGTATTCCAGTTAGAATCCGCCGGCATGAAACGCTATTTGAAAGATTTAAAACCGACGACATTGGAAGACATCATAGTGATGGTGTCTTTGTATCGGCCTGGACCGTTGGACGCCGGAATGGTGGAAGAATACATAGCGCGCAAAAACGGCCAAAAAAGAGTAACCTATCTTCATCCAACGCTTGAGCCGATACTAAAAAACACATATGGAATTATTATTTATCAGGAACAGCTTATGCAGCTTGCCAACACTCTTGCCGGCTTCTCGCTCCCGCAAGGATATGTTCTGATTAAAGCGGTGGGCAAGAAAATCAAGAAACTGCTTGATGAACAGCGCGAGAAGATGATCGACGGCATGGTTAAAAATTCCATTCCGAAACAGACCGCCGAAAAAATATGGGATTTTATCGAGCCATTCGCGCGCTATGGATTCAACAGATCGCACGCTGCCTGCTACGCGGTTGTCGGATACCAAACCGCGTTTTTAAAAGCTCATTTCCCGGCCGAATTTATGGCAGCTCTTATGACATCGGATCTCTCCGACATAGAGCGCATCGCCTTTCTAATAGAAGAAGCTAAAGAGTTTGGAATCAAAACTTTGCCGCCAAGCATAAATTTGAGCTCAAAAACATTTTCCGTTATTTCCGAAAATGAAATCAGATTCGGCCTTGTGGCGATAAAAAATGTCGGAGAAAATGTCGTGGAAGCGATTATCTCCGCGCGGGCGGGCAAGCCATTTGCGTCAATTGAAGATTTTATAGAAAGAGTCCGCCACAAAGATTTAAATAAAAAGTCGCTTGAATCACTCATTAAAAGCGGAGCGCTGGACGACATCGGCGAGCGGAATCAAATACTTATTAATCTAGACGCGATACTTGAGTACTCGAAACAACTCCAAAAAAACGCGGAAAGCTCGCAAATCGGTTTGTTCGAATCAGCCGCGGTAAAAGTCGGCTCTCTGCGGCTATCCCCGGCGGAACCGGCGCCGCAAAAACAAAAACTGCTGTGGGAAAAAGAACTGCTCGGGCTTTATTTATCCAGTCATCCTTTGGAAGAATATAAAGCGAAACTCGAAAAACAAACAAAACCGATAGCCGAGATAACAAACAACAGCATAGGAAGAGCTATAAAAGTGGGCGGCCTTATCTCAAATATAAAACCGATTGTCACTAAAACCGGCTCCGCGATGGCATTCGCGATGCTCCAGGACTTCACCGGCAAAATTGAACTGGTAATTTTCCCTGATACTTGGGGAAAAATTAAAGAAAAAATGCAAGAAGATATCGTGGCGATAATATCCGGCAAAGTGGACGCGCGAAACGGAGATTATAAAATAATTTGCAACGAAATCAAAGCCATTAAATAAAAGAAAAGCCATGCGAACTGTTTTAAGTCCGCATGGCTTTAAGTTTTTTTAGTTGTTTCTCTTCACGGCATCTATGAGCAGTAAACTGCCGTCTTTCTGTGGCTGAAGCTCATATATTCTGCCAAAATAACGATTAGAATCATTTAGTATGCTGATTACAACAGTGATATTTGAATGATTCATAGACCGCCTCCCCTTCATAGAAGGGATAGACGACATCTGAATAAATCGTTTGATGATGCCGTCTATTCTTTCAAAATAAAGATCATTATGATGCTCTATTTTGATAGAATGATTATCGTGGACAGTGTTTATCCCGCGCTCCAGACTGCCGAACCCGACGGCAATATTGCAATATGTCGGATCCACTAAAGAACTATAATCTTCTTTGAAATTTTGAAGCACCTCCTGAACAAAATCCCTTTCTTCCATGATTTCTGTCATTACTTTTTTCTCCTTTTGTTTGGGGTTAAGTTTTGCTCAAAATGAGCGCTGTATTGTTATTTGTTAAAGGTCTGATTTTTGGAACACAAATCCTTAGTTTACACGAAAAATAAACTTTGTCAATATTTAAAAAGATATGGAAATCTGATAAAATCACTTGATGATAATAATGCTTTTCTATGGAAAACGAAGACAAAATTCATAAAATAAGGCATTCGCTGGCGCATCTTTTAGCGGCGGCTGTTTTGGGTAAAGATCCGGATGCCAAACTAGGCGTGGGACCGGTTATAGAAAACGGGTTTTATTACGACATTCAAACATCTTCTTCGCTTTCCGAACAGCAACTACCGGGAATTGAAAAAAGAATGCGGGAAATGATAAAACAAAATCTCGCATTTGAACGCAGTGAAATCTCCGCACAGGAAGCAAAAGAACTATTCAAATCACAGTCGTTTAAATTAGAATTGATTGAAGAGCTATCAAGAGACAGACAACCAATCATCACATATAAAACTGCCTCGCCTAATCAGCAATCGAATGTTTTCATCGACCTTTGCGCCGGACCTCATATAAATTCCGCCAGAGAAATAAATCCGGAGGCGTTTAAACTGGCAAAAATCGCCGGCGCCTATTGGCGGGGAAGCGAAAAAAATCCGATGCTCACGCGTATTTACGGCGTTGCTTTTGAAACCAAGAAAGAACTGGATGAATATTTGAAACTACAGGAAGAAGCCGCGAAAAAAGATCATCGGGTACTGGGTGAAAAACTGGAACTTTTCACTTTTTCAGACAAAATCGGCAAGGGTCTTCCCTTATGGCTGCCAAAAGGCGCGTTCATACGGAAAAAATTGGAAGATTATATGCAAGAAAAAGAAGAAGAATCCGGATATCAATTTGTCGTGACTCCGCATCTTACTAAAAAAGATTTATACGAAACTTCCGGCCATCTCGCTCATTATAAAGAGGATATGTATTCCCCTATTGATATAGACGATGAAAAATATTATCTGAAACCGATGAATTGCCCGCATCATCATATGATCTATCAAAGCAAGCAAAGAAGCTATCGGGATTTGCCTTTGAGAATCGCGGAGTTTGGCACAGTTTATCGCTACGAACGCTCCGGCGTGCTCACCGGTCTTATTCGTACTCGCGGGTTCACTCAAAATGACGCCCATATTTACTGCTCGCCGGAACAGTTAAAATCGGAATTCGTCAAAGTGTTAAAACTTTTCAAAAAAGTTTACAAAGATTTCGGCATTAAAGATTATTATTTCCGCCTCTCTCTTCCTGATTTTTCCAATCAAGAAAAATATGGCGACATAGAAAATAGAGATACTTGGGAGTTTGCCGCCAAAGCCGCGGAAGATGCCATGAAAGCATTTGGCGCGAAATACCAAAAAGCGGAAGGCGAAGCGGCATTTTACGGACCGAAAATAGATGTTCAGGTAAAAAATGTGCTCGGCAAAGAAGATACTATCGCTACCGTGCAAATTGATTTTTATATGCCTGAAAGATTTGATTTATCTTTCATTGATAAAGACGGTAAAAAACAAAGGCCTATTATAATACATCGCGCCATAATGGGTTCTTTAGACCGCTTCTTCGCGTTTTTAATCGAGAAATACGCCGGAGCTCTGCCGGTCTGGATTATGCCGGAACAGGTTTGGGTTCTGCCGATCAGCAAACAGCATAAGAAATATTCTAAAGAAGTGACAAAAAAGATTAAAGAAGCCGGGATTAGAGTAATCGCGAGAGAAGAAAATGAAACTATAGGCAAGAAAATCAGAGAGGGGCAAATGCAAAAAATCCCCTACTTATTGATAGTGGGAGACAAAGAAATGAAAAGCAAATCGGTCGCCATTCGCCACAGAGAAAAAGGAGATCTTGGGGCAAAAAAACTAACGGCATTTATTAAGCAAATCTCGCAGGAAATAGAAAATAAAAGGTAAAAAAATACCCAGCGCATATTTTATGGCTGAGTATAGTATTGGTCGGCCTTTGAGGACGAGAGATCCTTGTATGATCTCTCTTTTTTTAAACCCTCATAAGGCCGACAGGATATTATTAAGTGTAGCTAAAGATTATAAGATTGTCAACCTCTTGCCAAAAAGAAAAGCCGCCAGACGAGATTTTAAAAAGAACTAGAAAAGTAATGGTTTGATCTCGTTGGCGACTTATTTAGCGGATAAATTCCGCTTAATTTTTTTGCTTCAAGGATAAATCCTTTCAGCGTTAATTATATATTAATGCATAACAAAAATATGCGCAAGTTAAATTATCCACAGGTTAAATTAATAAAGGCCGCGCTGGCAAGTTAGCTATTTAGCTACTCACACTGCGCGGCCTTCTTGGCCTGGGTATTGGTCATCTCCCTGAGAATGCAATCAACTTAACTATAAAATCGGGACTTCTTATTGCTATTGCCATCATAATTGCCACCCCCCTTCATTGAAAGAACTAATAAGGTTTTCGTAAAATATCCGTAACCTCATCGCTGTATCAGATATTAACAAATCCTAATAAACCTTGTCAATGCCAATCCAAAAACAAAAAATAATCGTAATACTCGGCCCGACCGCTTCCGGAAAATCTGATTTAGCTGTCGAGCTTGCTAAAAAATTCAATGGCGAAATAATATCTGCGGATTCGCGGCAGGTTTATAAAGACATGGATATCGGCACTGGCAAAATCACCAAAAAAGAAATGCGCGGCGTCCCCCACCATCTGTTAGATGTTGTCTCACCAAAAACAAAATTCGATGTTGCGCGATATCAAAAACTGGCGCATAAAAAAATCGCCGATATTTTAAAGCGCGGCAAACTGCCGATTGTATGCGGCGGCACAGGGCTTTATATAAAAGCAATCATTGAAAATCCTATGTATCCAGACATTCCACCCGACTGGAAACTAAGAAAAAAACTGGAAAAGCTATCTGTTGAAAAACTTTTTTCAATACTGAAAAAACTGGACCCAAAACGAGCAAGAACAATAGACAAGAAAAATCCGCGCCGGCTAATCCGCGCGATTGAAATCGCGAAGCAAGCCAGCAAAGTGCCGGCAATAAAATCATACCCGTTATACGACGCTTTGCTCATAGGCATCAAAAAATCACCTGATGAATTAAAAAAAGCTATAACGGTCCGCCTACATAAAAGAATAAAACAAGGTATGATATCCGAAGTCAAAAAACTCCGCGCGCAAGGAGTAAGCTGGAAACGACTGGAAGAATTGGGATTGGAATATAAATATATCGCCTTATATCTTCAAGGCAAAATAGACAAACAAACAATGTCAGAAACATTGGAAATCAGAATCAACCAATACGCCCGCCGCCAGATGACCTGGTTCAAAAAAACACCCGATGTGTATTGGACAAAGAATGAAAAAGAAACAGAAAAATTATTAAATCAATTTTTAAGACAATAATTACTCAATCGCGCTTCCATCCGCGTATGCATTAAACTCGGTTTGATTGACTGACACGACTTTATCCGAAGCTATGCTCAAGCGCGCGAGCGCGGCCGAAGTTTTTATCCAGCGTTTTTGTTTGTTTGGAAAATCCAGCAAGTAAACTTTATCGTCGCCTCCTTGCAACTTTATCGCCTGAACTGTTGGATAAACCTCTAGTTGCGCCTGCGTCGCAATCTTTATGTTCTCCCATTTATTATCCTTATATGAGCTAAATACAGTCGGATTTAAAAGCGGTTTTTTAAGACCATTGCTAGTGATGTAATATATGGTCAGATTATCGGCGGTCTTTGCAAGCGATCCGGCAGTAATCACGACGACAGCAGGCGCCACCGTTGGAGCGGAAGTTTGAGTTGGAATTTTGCTCGATAATTCTGCCTCTCCGATAGGCGTTCCTTCCTGATAATAATCTCTCTCTTTTGTGTTTATGATAAACACTTGCTCCCATTTAAAACCAAGCTGAACAAACTTCTCGCCTGAAATATTAAACCAGCGCTTCTGCGCCAAACCTTTGGATTCATCTATCTCTTTAAGAGAAAATACTCTTGGATCGCCGTCAGCTCTGTAAAAATCGGATGCCGGCAAAGAATCCAGAGTTTTTTGGCCAAGAGTTTTAATTTGATCCCATTTGAAATGGCCGTACATATTAAATATTGCCGGATTAAAAATATGGCGTCTGTAGCCGTGATAATTAACAATATAAACTTTGATACCATCTGGTCCGCGAACGAGATCACCCTCGTTTACGCCAGCCGGCAAATTTGGAGAAGACTTTGCTCCGGCAGTAGTCGGTGATGAAACACTGCTGGGAACCGCCTGTTGCGGCAAACTTAAATTCACGCCTTTGGGTATAGCGTTCAATTCCGTATGAGAAATAGTTTTGATATTACCCCAATTATAATTATAAGCGCTAAATACTTCTATAGACGGAATCCAGCGCAATTGGCCTCCGCTTATAACATAAATTTCTGGCTCATCGGCGCTTTTTAAAAGAGTATTGTCAGGATATGAAATGGCGGCAGTCGGCGTTGTCGTTGGCGTAGTAGTTGATTGAGTTGTAGTTGGCGGCGGCGTATACCCGCCGTTCCCTCCTCCGCCACCACTTGTAGTCCCTCCTGATGAGGGAGGCGGCGAGACCGCTTGAGTGGTCGCCGTAACCGGCGATGATTGCGCCGATGTATTACCTGCTCCATCATACGCGGCAACCGTGTAAGCATAAGAAGTTGATGGCAATAACCCGGAATCGGAAAACGAAGCGCTTGTAGTTGTAGCGATGTGAATGCTATTTCTATAAACACGGTATCCGGAAACCGCCACATTATCGGATGAAGCAGACCATGTTAAATTGATTTGAGAGGATGAAACAACACTGGCAGAAAGATTAGCGGGAATTGACGGCGCGGATGTGTCAGAACCGGACTGCGCTTGCCCTATAACATATGCTCCGTTGGTTACAGAGCCTAAAATATCATTGCCAGCGCTCGCGATATTTGTATCTATGGTACTGCCTGCTGTAAAATCAAAATTTACATTAGCCGTTCCGGCGGATAAAGTTTTGAAACGAATCGTTGCTAAAACGCCGTTGCCAGTATAGCTGGCCCCGCTATCGGTCACTTGTGAAAAAGTAATTTTACCTGTAGCGCTTTCAACGGAATTTGTAAGAGTGCTTGGCATCAAAGTCCCGGCTGTTATTTGCGTTCCGGCAACCGCGCCGTCATCGTCCTGCGCCTCAAGCAAAGCGGGATTATAATTGAGATACGCCACATCAACCCCTTGAACAGCGCTGCCCCCAGTATTTAATAAAATATTTACAGAAAAAATATCGCCTGCATTATGAGAACCGCTTGATGGGGAGAGCGATAGTGTTGCCGACCCGCCGCCGATAACTATAGAAGTGGTTGCGGCGCCAACAAGACCCGGAGCAAAAATTGCTGATATAAAAAGAATGATTGCTATTTTTCTGAAATTGATTATGCTTGGCATGATTTTGAATTATGAATTACTCCCCTCTTTTAAGCCAATTCTTTCTTAAGTATCCCCAATCGGCCGTATTCACAATTCTGTCTTTATTAACATCGGCCGGCGAAGAACTCCTCGCCCAATCGGTGTCCATGCGCGACCAGTCAAGAGAATTAACCGCGCCATCATTGTTTAAATCACCGGCTAAAAGCGTTGGAAAAAATATCACGGACCCGCCGGCTAGATTAATATTCGTGAGTTTGCGCGCAAGATAATACTGCGACGAAACTTTTATATCATAATAACCGGGACTCAACAATACATTACTTGGCATACTAACTGCTCCGGAATTGTCGGGTCTTGCCGTGAATGAAGTAGTTTCTGCTGAAGAGCCGGTCGCAAACAAAGCAATAGTGACAGACGAAGCGGACATATTGTTTTGCCCTTCCAAATCAACAATGAATTTTGGTGGCGCGACAGCGTTAAACGAATAAATAAAATCCGAAAGATTGGTATTGCCTAACTTGTCCTTGCATTTTATATAAAAAACATTATCCCCCGCCCTTATTCCGGAAGACACACTAATTGAATGATCCAAACCAGAGCCGCTAAATTGCCTGGTCATGGAATCATACGCCACGCCGGCGGAAATTGAATAACGGCAATAAGCCGCCTCGCTTGTGGCTACGCGCAATGTCAGCGTCCTGGGCAAAAAAATCGTTCCCAAAGGATTCGGATTGGAAATAACCGGATAAACAGAATCGGAAACAATGTTTACAAAAATTATAGTATCCGCTTCACTGATGCTCCCGGAAAGATCTCTGCATTTAACATAAAAATAATTATTGCCTGCGCTAAAACCGCGCGTTAGCGTGACAGAATGGTCTATGGAATTAACGGATGAAAATCTCCCTGTCATCAAATCATAGGCGGTATATGGAGTGGCGGAATAACGGCAACTTGCGGATTCATTTGTTTCCACTTTTAGAACTAATGATCTTGGTAGCGTGATGATGCCAGACGGTTCAGTATTTAAAATTACCGGCGACAAGCCGTTAGATAAAATATTGAAAGCCGCGTTCCCGACGGAATTTAACAAATCCACGCCTCCAAAAGAAATGTTGGAATCAGATGTGCGGCCGGACACAAAATCAAAATTGACGGTAGCGTTGCCGGAGGCTGTTTTCGCTCTGAAACGAATAGTCGCCAATGTTCCGGCTCCGGAAAAAGTATTACCGCCTGAAGTAGTTTGCGAGAAATATATTTTGCCTGTTGAAGCGTTAACTTCGTTTCTTTGAGTACTCGGCAACAGACTACTCCCTAAGATTTGTATCCCCGCCTCTGCCGGACTCTCATCTTCAACTTCAAAGTAAGAACGATTATAACTCAAAACCGCGTCAACGCCGTCAATGCTTTTTGATTGAGTATCCAGCATAATTTGCGCTGAAATTATATCTCCCGTTCTAAACGCTCCTGATGAAGGATTCAGATATAGCATATGAACAGACTGGGGCGGAGGAGGAGGGAGATCAGATAATTGATATGAACCGCCAGCAACGGATGTTAAAATATCAACGCCGCCGCTTGCCACATTCGTATCTGAAGTGGACCCGGGAGTAAAATCAAAAACAGCGTTTGCCGTTCCGGCCGCAAGCGCTTTGAAACGCGCGGTCGCCAATACCCCGCTACCGGTAAAAGTTGTGTTGCCGCTTGTTATCTGTGAAAAAGATATCTTACCTGTTGATGCATCAACTATATTTGCCACTGTTGAAGGCATTAAACTGCCTGGAGAAATCTGAATGCCGGTTTGCGTTAAATCTTCATCCTGAATTTCCAGCAAAGCTGGATTATAATTCAGATAACGGATATCAACTCCATCAGCCGGCTGGCCTTGAGTATCTATCATAATTTGCGCCGAAATTATATCGCCGACATTAAAATTCCCGCTTGCCGGAGTCAAAGACAATGCCGCCGCGCTGGCGAAAGCCGGTGTAAAAGATAGAACCGCGAATAAAGTAATTATTATTTTTTTGTAGGATATTGTGTTTAACATGGTTTTGAATTATGAATCATGAATTAGGAATTATGGGTAAAAAATGGGTATTTCTTGTCAGTTATTCATAATTCATGATTCATAATTCGTTATTCTTGGTTCTAGTCCCCTGAAATCATCCAATTTTTCACCAAATAACTGCGATCAATGGAATTAACAAGCCCGTCTTTGTTCAAATCAGACTGGCTGTTTGAAGTAAACCAATTCGGCCTCATAACCGACCAATCCAAAGAATTAATAGTATTATCGCCATTAAGATCTCCCGTTGGAAGCGTTGGTAAATTAATATTGGCGTTTGAACTTAAATTATAATTCAATAATTTCTTTCTCAAATAATATTGCGAATAAACTAAAATATCATAATTGCCGGCCGGCACACTCGCCGATGTCGGCAAACTTATTTTGCCGTTAGAATCAGTTGTGCCGGTAAATTGATATGCTTGGCTGGCAGTGCCGGCGTTATACAAAGTTATGGTAAAATTTTTGCTTGCCGGATTCGCGATGCCGTCCATTTTAGGGTAAAAACTGACACCACTCACTCCCGGATTCCCGCTTGCCAGAGTCGTTGTGGCTACCATATTGAAATATTGAGAAAGAACATTAAAGCTATCCGCTCCCCTAACGGCAAAATAATAAGCAGTACTGGGGGAAAGACCTGCTAAAGTAAAAGTTTCTTTTGTAACCGGCTGGCCAGGAGCAGGAAGGCCGCTGACACTTATCTTGCTGTTCCAATTTAAAACAGTGATTGCCGAAGTTGCCATGCGAAAATCATAGCTTGAAACCGATTCTGTAAAATTCCCGCTGTCTGCGCCTGGCGCAGTCCATGTGAACTGGGCTGACGTACTGCCTACACTAACCACTTCTAAATCCATAATATCTCCAGGCGGGGTATTTGTATCAGCCAAAACAACCTGAAAAAGGCTTGAAATTAACGCAAAAGATATTAATATAGCAATGATTGTCTTCATATACTTGACATTTTACGGCTATAGTATATAATGCAATAGTAATTTTGTCAATGCTTTTATGGCTTGAAAGATTACTAAATGAACCTTAAAAATAACAAATACAAACAAGGAAAGGAAGGTGGTCCCGGTGATAAAAAAAATAGCAGTTGTAACAGTAATACTGATTTTAAGCGTTATGAGCGATAACGCGCTTGGTGGCGAGGCAATCCTGACATGGGATTACCCGACTACCAATACAAATGGCACTGCCCTAACAGACTTGGGTGGATTTAAAGCTTATTATGGTACTTCTTCAGGGAATTACAGCTCTAACATAGACGTGGCGTTCGCGACATGTGTTACATCGTCGCCTTGCTCTTCTAGTACATATACCGTTACAAATCTTAGTAATAATGTAACGTACTACTTTGCCGCTACCGCTTATGACACGAGCGGCAATGAAAGTGGTTTCTCTAATGAAGTTTTTAAAGTTGGCAGCGGAGCGCCGCCGACAAGCATCCCCGCGCCAACCGGAGTACAAGTTACGGCAAATGGCGGAACTGTGACTGTGAGCTGGGATAAACCAAACGCGACTGTGGGAGGATACAGAATATCTCGTGGTCCAACGCCAACTCTGTTTAATATGGAGTATGATGTAGGTACTGCATATTCCGATTCTTCTGCTTGTGTAGTCAGCTATACAGGTTGTACTAGGCGCCAATTTATTTTCAATGGCGTTACTCCAGGGACTTATTTCTTGAGAGTTGTAGCTTACGATCTATCAAGTGTGTTTGGTGAATCATCCTCGGCAGTATCAATAACAATAGCTTCCGATACTGTCCTGCCAGCTGACGTCACAAACTTCTCCGCTGCCCCATACGGCACGGGAGTGCGGCTTACTTGGACCAACCCTTCTAATGCAGATTTTGCCGGAGTGATTATTTCATTCTCCACTGTTGGCAATAACGGTCCGTGGACGCAACTTGCAAATCTTACTGGGGCAACTCCCGGGTCCAACCAGGCGTACAACCACTTGAATCTTCCTGTCGGCACTTATTACTACAAAATACAAGTAAAAGATATAAGTGGCAATGTTACCAGTACAAGATATGCATTCTTTGAAAAGAGAATGCCGAAAGACCCTATAGCTGTTACGAACTTTACAGCAAAACCAAGTCAATATTTCAAAAATGTGCTTATCAGTTTGGACTGGCCTGATAATATAGATGTGAAATCAGCGCAGTTGGAATATAGAATTGCTGGTTACACAAACAAGGCTTTGCTTGGCGAATTTGACTTGCCACAAAATGACGAAACATTTTGGGCGAGCCACTACTACTCAGACAGACTTGTTGGAGAGAAATTAGAATACATATTAACTGTTTATGATATTAATGATAAACAGTTAACCCAAGCAAATACAACTACGGAAATTCCGATAAAACTTGAAAGCTGTGAATGCGGAGGAGGAGGCGGAGAACCTATCACATTCGTCAAAGATAATGCGGCTGTGGATTTTCCAAAAACCACTACAAAACAAAAGAAAGAAAATAGTGGCGGATTCGGCTGCGGCACAATTAAAAACATGAAACCGCCCGATGGCGGAGGAACTGATGTTAGCGCGGTCGCCATCGCGGCGACTGTTATGCTCTTTATCGCTCGACGCAAACTGCGTCAGCGAATCAATTAAAAACTAAGCCGCCCGATCGAGTAATTCGATTGGGCGGATTTTTTTATTCAATCGGATATCAAGCGATCATCACATATACGATAAATTATTTAATTAAACGCTCAATGAGTTCTCGGGCGATTTGCGGATTGGCCTTGCCTTTTGTTTTCGCCATCATCTGGCCCACGAGAAATTGCAAAGCATTCACCTTTCCTCCTTTATATTCCGCCACCGCGTTCTGATTCCCCGCTATCACTTCGCGCGCTATGTCCTCAAGTTGAGCCGCATCGCTCACCTGCGCCAACCACTTTTCTTCCACTATGGCACTCGGGTCCTTGCCAGTCGCAAACATTTCAGCAAGCGCGATTTTCGCCCCGGCAGAACTTATTTTATTCCCGTAAATCATTGAGATGAGTTCGGCAAAATTTTCCGGAGTTATCAAAGTACTGCTTATTTCCGCGCTATGTTCTATCATCAACCCCCTCAAATCGGTATTTATATAATTAACCGCGAGCTTTACAATAGACTTTTTATCCGCTCCGCTCCCCCATTCCATAAGCTCGGAAACTGCCTGTTCAAAAAACGCCGCCATTTGTTTGGTTGAAATAAGGATTTCCGCGTCTTTCTCCGATATGCCGAATTCTTGCATAAATCTGGCGATTTTCTGATCCGGCAATTCCGGCAAAGACATTTGAATCGCGCCTAAATCAATAACATCGGCAATCCCCTCGCCAGGCTTGCCGCCTATACTGACTTCCAATAAATCCGGCTCCGGGAAATACCGATAATCATGTGCGTGCTCTTTAAGCCGCTGGGAAACAGTCGCTTTTTTGTTTTCGTCCCATCCGCGAGTTTCCTGAATTATTTTCTCCCCTTTATCCAAAAGCTGTCCTTGTCTTTTTATCTCATATTCAATGGATTCTTTAACCGCCGCGAATGAATTCAAGTTTTTAATCTCAACTTTGGTGCCGAATTTCCCGTCTTCTCCTTTTAAGCTGATATTCACTTCGCATCGCATCTGGCCTTTTTCCATGCTGGCGTCCGACACTTCAAGATATTGCAAAATCATCTGCAATTTTTTCGCGAAAGCGGTCGCTTCCTCGGCATTGGAAATATCCGGTTCGGTGACCAGCTCCATCAACGGCACGCCCGCTCTATTGAAATCTATCAGGCTTGCGATTTTATTATGAATCAGCCTGCCGGTGTCTTCTTCCAAATGAATCCTTGTGATTCGTATTTTTTTAGACGATAAAATCTCCAAAAAACCTTCCGAGCATAATGGCTCGTCATATTGAGAAATTTGATAGCCCTTAGGAAGATCTGGATAAAAATAATTTTTGCGATCAAATTTTGAGCGTTCGGCGATTTTGCAATTGAGCGCCAGTCCTGTTTTAACAACGGATTCAATGGCCTTTTTATTCATTACCGGCAGAGTGCCGGGATGCCCCATGCAAACGGGACAAATATTCACATTTGGATGCTTTTCTTCCGGATCATTTAAGCTCCGGCAAAACATCTTGGTTTTAGTTTTTAATTGAGAGTGGATTTCAAGACCGATAACTGGCGTACGCATAATATAAGCCAAAAGCTCAAATATCAAATCAAGCTTAAAATCTAAAATCCAAAACTAAAAAAATTCTTTTTTGACATTTAGTCATTTGGATTTGATTTGAAATTTGGATTTTGACATTTAGATTTTATTCTTCCACAGTTACTCCCATCGATCGAGCAGTGCCTTTTATAATCTTTGACGCCTGTTTAAGATCATACGCGTTGAGATCAACCATCTTCTTTTCGGCGATTTCTTCAACTTGAGCATTGGTAATTTTCCCGACTTTATTTAAATGCGGGACAGCTGACCCTTTCTCGATTTTCGCCGCTCTCCTGATAAGATCGGATGCCGGCGGAGTTTTGAGTTTAAATTCAAATGTTCTGTCTTCGTATATTGTAATTTCCGCCGGCACTATTTCACCTTTTCTCTCTTTGGTCTTCTCGTTATACTGCATACAGAACTGCTGTATGTTGATGCCTTGCGGCCCCAAAGCGGTACCGACCGGAGGAGCGGGGTTCGCTTCGCCGGCTTTAAGATTGAGTTTGATGATTGTTTTTATTGGTTTTGCCATATTTTATA
>CAYIVQ010000013.1:0-21196 GCA_964366905.1 uncultured Candidatus Saccharibacteria bacterium | reverse complement strand
TATTTAATATGGTTATGGAAAAACCGCGTATTTTCAATACAAAAGAAGATATTCCTCAAACGGCAAAAATAATAGACGCTTTCTCAAGCGGGGTGGAAGAATTGTTTTTTGCGAACAATCCTCGTTTTAAAAAAAGCATGCCGGAAGCGAAGGAGCCGCTTGATGATTTTCTGAAAAATCACGGCATCAAAGATATTTGGATATATTATCCCGCGCGAGACATAGCCGTTCGCTGTCTGCCGGAAGATTTATATTTTAAATTAAGGACGGCAAGGAATCGAAATATTATCACTCAAGACGAGCAAATAAATTACAGGAACACGAAGGTCGGCGTAGTCGGTTTGTCGGTTGGCTCCGCGGTATTATCCGCTTTGGTTATGAGCGGCGGTCCGAAAGTTTTGAAAATTGCGGATTTTGACACAGTGGAAATCTCTAATCTAAACAGAATAAACGCTACTTTGCTTGATATTGGAGCGGACAAAACGGCGGTCGCGGCGAGAGAAATTTGGGAGCTGGATCCGTTTGCTGATTTGCATCTGTATCCATCCGGCGTGAGCGATGATAATCTGACAGTTTTTATAACCGGCGAGCCGAAATTAGATATATTCATAGACGAGATGGATAGCGTTGAAATGAAAGCGCGGGCAAGATTGGTTTGCAGAGAAAATAAAATTCCGGTTCTGATGGCGACGGACAACGGAGACGATGTGTTGTTGGATGTTGAGCGGTATGATTTGGAGCCCGAAAGGCCGATTTTCCACGGCTTGGTTGAAGAAAAAGAAGTTATGAACGCAAAAAACTTAAATTACCAACAATGGGTTGAATTGGCAACTAAAATCGTTGATCCGAAATACTTGCCGGAAAGCATGCGACAGTCGCTGTCTGAAATCGGGAAAACCATCGCGGCCATTCCCCAGCTCGGCCCGACGGCGTCTGTGGCGGGAACGGCCATCGCCTACGCGGTCAGACGAATCGTCAACAATCAAACAATGCCGTCAGGTCGATATGTTGTCAGTTTAGAAAAATGCCTTGGACAGGACTTACGCGCTTGAGCAGGCAGTCAATTAATTTAGGAACATTATTTGCTCAAGCCGCAAGGGTTTGCCCAATTTCTTCGTTAAAATCTACGTTTGAGACTCACCGTACCAATTGTACGCCTCGTCTCAAGCCTCGATTTTGCCTCGAACTTGGGCAAACGCGTAAGTCCTATTGGAGTCTAATATGATTAAGGAAAATCAATTCGCTTTAAAAGTTTTTCATTCAGCGGCAAAAAACGTGCCGGCTTATAGAAATGTTTTAAAAAATCATGGCATTGATCCGGCTAAAATAAAAACTCTTGATGATTTTAAAACTCTGCCGGTTATAAATAAGAAAAATTATATTTACGAACACTCTTTGACAGATGTTTTCCCGGACAAAATTATTCCGCCGATGGCTTACGCCAGCTCCGGCTCATCGGGCAAGCCGACTTTTTGGTTCCGCGGAGACGAGCAAGAGGAGATGGGAGGGGAATTGCATGAAGTGATTTTCAGCAAAATTTTTAAAATCAAAAAAAACGAACCGACGCTGGTTGTGATATGTTTTGCCATGGGGGTTTGGGTGGCAGGCAATTATACTATGGCGTCCTGCCGGCATCTTTTTAAAAAGGGTTATAATATTACCACGATCACTCCGGGAGTGGAAAAAGGCGATATTTTCAACGCGCTGAAAGAGCTGGCTCCGAGGTTTAAAAATCTGGTGCTGGTCGGTTATCCGCCGTTTATTATGGATGTGATACACGAGTCGTTTAAAAAGGGCATCAAATTTGATAACCAAAATGTAAAAATTCTGACAGCCGGGGATAAATTTTCCGAAAGCTGGCGGGATAGCGTTTTAAAATTAATCAATAAAAAAGATGAGCCGGATTCCCTGGTCAGCATATACGGTTCGGCGGACGCGGGATTTCTCGGGCACGAAACTCCGCTGTCCATATTTTTAAGAAGGGAGTCTTTGAAAAACAAAAAACTCTATAAATCGCTGTTTGGCGATGCCGGTATTTTGCCCGGGTTTGTCCATTATCATCCTTCATATGTTTTTTTTGAGGAAATAAGCGGGGAGTTGGTTTTTACGATAAACACAGCCGTGCCTCTTGTGAGATATAATATCCACGACACAGGCAAAGTTATAAGTCACGAAGAAATAAAAGAAATACTAAAAGAATTGAATCTGGAAAAAGAAGCGCAAGCACACGGCCTGAGCGATTGGAATTTGCCGTTTACAGTCATAAAAGGCAGAAGCGACGTGGCGGTGACATTTTACGCCCTAAATATTTTCCCGGAACACATACTAGCCGGAATCCAGAACAAAAAAGTTTCAAAGTTTTTATCCGGGACATTCTCGGCGTATAATAAGACTGTGAATAAAAATAGGACGCAGAAGCTTTACATAAAGCTGGAATTGGCGAAAGGAGTGAAAATGAGCCATGATGTTTTCAGGCTGGTGAGTAGAAGTGTGGTTGAAAATTTGATTAAATTAAATATAGAATACAGGAAGCTTTATCAAGTTATTGGAACCAAAGCCCTGCCGACAGTCAGCTTCACTTCATTTGGAGACCAAAGCTTCATTTCCCATGAAATCAAAGGAGTATTAAATATTAAAGGCAAAAAGCCGAGATTTATTTCTTAACGATATGAATAAAGACATAGTATTGCTGGGCGGCAACAGCCGGCTTACGCTAAAAAATTGCAATCAAGTGGCCAGGGAAAACGCGCGAGTCGCGATTGCCGGAGACGCCGAATCTCTGATGGATAAATCACACGAAGTTCTTTTAAAATACATGGAAGAGCGCGTGCCGATTTACGGTTTGAATACTCAATTTGGCGGCCAGGTAAATATGTTGGACTCCAATATGACCAATCACTCCGATGATTACCATAAATCTTTGAGAGAAAGACAGAATAATTTAATCAAATCGCACGATTGCGGATTGGGCGAAGAAGCGCCGGAAGAAATCACAAGATCAGCTATGATGTTGAGAGCGCATTGTATCAGCTTGGGGTATTCCGGCGTCAGACCTGTTGTCGCGCAAGCTCTCATTAACTTTCTTAATAAAGGCATTCATCCGATTATCCGCAAATACGGCTCAATCGGAGCAAGCGGCGACCTTATCCCATTATCGGCAATTGCTCACGCGCTGATCGGAGGCAAAACGGATGTGTATTTTAAAAAAGAGAAGATGCGAATCGCGGAAGCATTGAAAGAAACCGGATTGG
The DNA here is from genome assembly GCA_964366905.1 of uncultured Candidatus Saccharibacteria bacterium. Classification (GTDB taxonomy): domain Bacteria; phylum Patescibacteriota; class Minisyncoccia; order GWC2-36-17; family WO2-46-25; genus CAYIVQ01. Next base: position 17,945 of record CAYIVQ010000013.1, on the reverse strand, counting down.
ATAAATTTAAACTGGAGGGGAGAGAAGGTTTGGCGCTGATCAATGGCACTTCTTTTATGACGGGCATCGCGGCTTTGGCTGTTTATGATTTGAAAAGATTATTCCCGCAAATGCTTTCCGCGATTGCCATGTCGCTGGAATCATTAATGGTAATCGGCAGCGCCTACAACCCGTTGGTTCACGAACTAAAAAGACACAAAGGGAGCATGCTTGTAAACGATTTTTTGAATGACTTTTGGAAAGGCAATAAACTTATCCAAAGCCTGACTGACATCAGAAAAGAAAATCTGCGTTCGTTTAAATCCAATCATTCGGTGGAGACGGTTAAAGGAATCCAAGATTGCTATTCTTTGCGGTCGGTTCCGCAAGGATTCGGTCCTTTTCAAGAAAATTTGGAAAAATCCGCCGGTTGGATTGAAGACGAAATGAATTCCGTCAATGATAATCCGATTATAAACGTTGAAGCTGACAAAATTTATCAAGCCGCCAATTTTATGGGATATTACGTTACCGAATCGTGCGATATTTTAAAAATGGATATCGCGCAAGCATCGACTTGGCTTCACGCTATTTTAGCCAATTTAGTCCATCCCAGAAAAAACTTGGGCTTGCCGGCAAATCTTGTTTCCCACCCGGAAATTAATAACGGCTTTCGGCCCATTCAGATTTTGGCGGCATCGCTGGCGGTTCAAAATCGCAAATTGGCGCAATCACAGCAAGCATTTATGATTCCCACTGAAGGCGATAATCAAGACGTGAACAGTTTGGCGGCGCACGCCGCGTTTGACTTGAGAGAGGCGGCGGAGAATTTAGAAAGATTAACAGCCATGATGCTTCTCGCCAGCGCTCAAGCGCTTGAGTTAAGGGGAATAAGCAAAGCAAGCAATCAAGCGAAAAAAATCCATAAAACAATCCGTGAAAAATCTGAATTTGTTGAAGCCGATCGCCCGCTCTCCGGCGACATTGAATTGGTGATTAAATTAATGAGAGAAGAAAAGATATAATGAAAGACATTATCCAAAAAATTCTTGATATAGCGGTTTACGCTCCGTCGGGCGATAACTCCCAGCCGTGGGAGTTTGTTGTTAAAAATGATGAAATCAAAATATTTAACATTCCGGACAAAGACAATCCTTATCTAAACTTTCAACAAAGCGGATCTTATGTGGCGCATGGCGCTCTGATAGAAAATATCGTCATCGCGGCTTCTCAATTCGGCTATATTGCGATGGTTAATTTATTTCCAGACGCGCAAGAACAAGATTTAGTCGCTGTTATAGGACTTAAAAAAACAACTCCGAGAGAAGAATTGTTTTATCCTTTTATCAAAGAACGATGCACTAATAGAAAGCCTTATGAGAGCAGAAAGTTGAGCGAAGGGCAGAAAAGAAGTTTTATGCACGCGCCGGAAGAAGTGGGGATGGGCGGGAAAGTGATATTGGTTGATGAAGATAGTAAGATGAAAGCAATCGGCGAAGCGTCAAGCGCAATGGAGCAAATCGCGCTTGAAACAAAATTTTTGCACAAACTTTTTTTTGCAGATATTGTCTGGACGGAAAAAGAAGAACAAGAGAAAAAATGTGGCCTTTATTTAAAGACGATGGAACTACCCCCGCCGGCTCAAATTTTATTTAAGATAATCAGATATTGGCCGGTTATGAAAACATTTAACACGCTTGGATTCGCGAAGATGGTCGCCAAAACCAATGCCAAGCTTTACGCTAAATCTGGCGCGTTTGGTATTGTAGTGACGGAAGGCGACAGCGCGAAAGATTTTATAAACGCCGGCCGACTTACGCAAAGAGTTTGGTTGAAAACTACCAAGATGAGATTGGGAATGCATCCGGTAACCGGAATTTTATTTTTAGCGCGCAGAGTGATGGCAGGAGAAGCCAAAGAACTCTCTGAAGAACACATTCAGCTGGTTAAAAAATCTTACGAAACAATCAAATCCTCATTTGGCATTGAAAATGGCGTCATCGCCATGGCGTTCCGGATAGGATATGCTGACAAACCAAGCGCCCGATGCTCTCGTAAATCGCCGGAAATTGTTTTTGAATAAGGACTATTTATTTTAAAACAAAAAAAAGAGCTGGTCAGGCTCTTTGTTTTTTAACGACCTCTTTTGGTTTAAAGCATTGATACTTGGTTTTGAATAAGGCGCCGGTATGGTTCGCAATTTTGCATAAGTTCATCGTGTGTTCCTATGCCAGCAACTTCTCCCTTGCTCAAGACGATTATCTTGTCCGCATTACTGATGGTACTGAATCGATGAGCGATGATAATTGTCGTTCTGCCCTTTGACGCTTTTTCAATCGATTTGCGAATCAAGGCTTCGTTTTCGGAGTCAAGATTACTAGTAGCTTCGTCAAAAATAAGAATGTCGGGATTCTTGATGAGTGCCCGGGCGATGCCTACTCGTTGGCATTCTCCGCCGGAAAGTTTAACGCCACGTTCACCAATGATTGTGTCATATCCTTTTTCCAATCTTGAGAAAAAGCGATTGACGCAAGACATCTCAGCGATTTTATCAAGCTCCGCGTCTGTCACCTTCGCGGCTCTTCCGTTGAGACCGTAGGTAATGTTGTAGCGAAGCGTGTGGTCAAACAGCGAAACTTGCTGATTGACTATCCCGATGGCTTCGCGGAATCGTTTCAAATCAAGAACTCGAAGGTCGTTGCCATCAATGATAATCTGACCTTCTTCTGGATCTTGAGCTCTGATTAAAGCATGGACAACAGTTGATTTACCAGCCCCTGATTCTCCGACAAACGCAACAGTTTCTCCTGCCTCTATAGTGAAGCTCGCGTTTTTAAGCGCAGGACCGATTTCAGCTTTTGCGTAAGGCGCGTCTTCATCATTGTTAATATCATTAGCAATTTCGCGTCGTTTGTATTGGAAAGTGACATTTTTAAACTCAATTTTCCCTTGAAAACGATCAGGGCAAACGGGGTTAGGCAGCACTTTAACATCCGGCTCAACATCAAGCATATCAAAGTATTTTTTCACCGATGTGTACATCTGTATCAATTGGCGATGTAGCCAGCTGATTTGAGACAACTGGCTCAGTGCCTGATTAGACCACATTAAAAATATAGCTAACCAGCCGACCGTAAATTGTCCTCGGTACACTAAAAATGCTCCGACAGCAAAAATCACGAAGCGAGTGAAAGTGGGAATGGCGCTTCCTAATAAAGCTAAACGGACAAATCTCAGCCAAAGTTTTCTTGACGCGTTCTGAACTCCTTTTAAACTTTTCCCGCACTCTTTTGTCGCGCGCGATTCCCGAGCATTTGTCAAAACAAGTTCTATGTTTCGCAACACCTCGTTCTGAAATTTTGAGTGCTCGTGTTCCAGCTTTTCTACCATTTCCGCTTCATCTTTGAAGAGATGATTCAGATATAGCATAAACGCTATGTAAAGCGACACCCCGGCTAACAAAATTAATCCGATAATTTTGTTGAAATACAAAGTAACGGCCGTTAATAAAATCACCTCAACAATTATCGGAATTATTTGATACAATACTGTTTGTGCTAAGGCGCTAAGCGAATGCTGACCACGGTTGATTTTGCTTTGTTTCAGTCCGGAATTTTCACTGATGTGCTGGCCGATGGAGTACTCGCAAAGACGACCGACGGTTATCTGGTTCATGTGATACGGAATTGAAAAATCAACGCTGTTAAGTTCGTATCTTTCGCGCCAATAAAACAATCCAATCCGTATCAGCGAGGCGGCCAACGCGATTCCGATAAGTAGCCAGATTTGGCTCAAAGGTTTTTTACTGAACAGCGCGTCAATTGTTTTTCCTTGCAAATACGGAGTAACAAGATTTAGTGCCTGAATAAGCGCTATAAAAACAAATACCTTTGCCATTGTCCATCGAAATGGATGATAAACTTCAAAAACTTTCTTTAAGAACTGTCTTAGCTTCATTTTCAGATGCCCCCTTTCTTGTGTTTTAGTGTTTTCAAAACTGATATTTTATTATTCTATTGGTAAAGAACTTGCATTATAAAATACACTATTTGCGTAGTTTGTCAACAGTCTGGGGTAAAACACCGTGTTCCTTTTAATCCAAAGCCAGTTGGTGTAATATATTATATAGCTGTATAGCATTAAAGAGAGATTTTTTTACGAGTTTTGATAAACCATGGACATCTTAAAAGCTCTTGAACCAACCAGTATTTTTAGCGGTTTTGATTTGCTTTCTATTGGATTAGCCGTTGCCGCAACGGGTATTTTAGGATTTGTTGTTTTTCTCAATAATCGCCGAAACATTACCAACCAATCATTTTTCTTATTTACTTTATTTACGATTTTATGGGGCATAGTAAATTATTTAAGTTATCAATTTAATATTGCCGGATTAGTTATTTGGATTTTAAGAATGGCTATATTTTTTGCTGTTTGGCATACCTTCTCTTTTTTCACTTTTTGTTTTGTGTACCCTCGAGATAAATTAAAATTTCCACGATGGTATAAGTTTGTTTTAGTTCCTTTAGTTGTCATTATTTCCAGTTTAACTTTAACTCCATTAGTTTTTTCTGGAGTGGAATCTTTTTATTCTAGCGGGCAAGTGTCTAAGGTCGGAAATGGCCCCGCCATTCCTTTATTTGGTTTATTGGTTGTTGGGCTTATATTTAGTGGAATTTTCTTGTTATTTAAAAAGATGTTTAAAGTTGTTGGCACTGAAAGAACACAATTGATATTTATCATTGTTGGCACTGTCATCACATTTATTCTGATTCTTATTTTTAATTTTGTATTACCAGCATTATTTGGCATTGCGCAATTTGTTTCATTAGGAGGCATATTCCTTATCCCATTTATTGCTCTAACTTTTTATGCGATAGCGAGACACCAACTTTTTGAAGTTAAAGTTATAGCTACCGAGATGCTTATATTTGTAATATGGGTAGCGATTATAATCGAGCTTTTGATGGCGAATTCATTAAAAGAAAGAATAGTTGAGGGAGGAATATTGTTGTTAATGATTATATTCGGTATATTTTTAATTCGCAGTGTCCGATTAGAAGTAAGCAGGCGGGAGGAGTTTGAGTTGTTGTCGAAAGAGTTAGGGGCGGCTAATGAAAAGCTGAAAGAGCTGGACCAGATGAAGACGGATTTTATTTCCATTGCTTCGCATCAATTGCGGACGCCACTGACGGCGATTAAAGGGTATTCATCAATGTTATTGGAAGACACTTACGGCGAGCTTCCGCTGAAAGTTCGCGGAACGGTTGAGAAAGTTTTTCAGTCCGCGCAGAGATTGATATTTATTGTCAATGATTTGCTGGACACATCGCGTATCGAGCAGGGCAGATTCCAAGTGTCTTTTGAGCGAGTGGGAGTGGCAAACATCATTAAAGATGTGGTTGAAGAATTAAAGCCGAACGCTGAAACAAGAGGCCTTCAGCTTCAATTAGAAATGTCTCCTGATGACGCGGAAATTGTCGTTCAAGCAGATCCGAGCAAACTAAGGCAAGTAGTTACTAATTTAATTGACAACGCCATTAAATACACGGAACAGGGGTATGTGACAGTCGTATTGCGAAAAACATCCGGCGGTAATCGCGCGCTGATTTCCGTCAAAGACACGGGATTTGGCATGTCCGCGCAATCCATGCAGAATTTATTTCAAAAATTCAGCAGAGCAAAAAACGTTTCCAAACTACATGTTGACGGCTCCGGCCTCGGGCTATTTATCGCCAAACAAATCATTGAAGCTCACAATGGCCGCATTTGGGCGGAGTCAGCAGGCGAAAACAAGGGCTCTCAATTTTACGTGGAGCTACCGATGGGGTAGATTTAGAAATTGACTTTTGATTTTTAATTGTGTAAATTTAATGCATGATCACTGAATTTATTAACAAAAAATTAAAAACAGCCAGATATAAAATTCTTGATGATGGAATTTATTTTGGTGAGATTCCAGGATTAAAGGGTGTTTGGGCATCGGCTAAAACTTTAGAAAATTGTCGAGCGGAACTTCAAGAAATTTTAGAAGACTGGCTTTTGCAACTTGCGGAAAAAGCAGGTGTGCAATTGAAAGTTTAAAATTAAATTAAATGAACATAAAAATATTTTTGAGCAGGATTTTTAGTTTTAGGAACGCAAAAACAGCGGCGCTCGCTTTAGGTGGCATAGCTGTTTTTTTATTTGCCGTGAGTTACGGACTTTCGTGGTATGAGCAATGGAAAGGGCGGCAGGGAGTGGAAAATTTGGCGGAAATGTTAAAGAAAATTGAGGCGGAAGATTACAAACTCGCGATGGCCGACACTTATGGCGGTAAAACTCCGCAGGAGACACTGCAAATGTATATTGATGCGGTTGAAAAAGGGGATTTTGAATTGGCTAGTAGGTATTTTATTGGAGACAAGCAGAAAGATGAGTTAAGAAGCTTACAGACTTCACCAAAAGAAAATATTCAGAATGTAATAAATATATTAAAAGATACCAATAGCGAATTATTAAAAAAAGAACCTTTTTGGGAGTTACAAGATAATTATATTATTACAGAACCAATTCTCATAAGGTTTATCAAATACCCCAATGGTATTTGGAAAATAATAGAGATTTAATGATTTCCATATTAAGGAAAATGTTTTTTATTTCAGTAATCCCATTTTTAATTTTATTGGGATTATTTTTTATTTCGCAAAACAGCAGAAGCTACGACGACAAAACCACTCACCCGGCTTTAACGGATGAAATAGTTGATTTTTACAATCTTTCGTTTGATGACAAATTAACAAGCGAAGAAAAAGAATGGATAGTCCAAGGAAGCATAGACGAAGACACTCCTCCAAGATGGATAAATCATTTTTATGACCCTATATATAAAGTTGGCTGGTTGGGAGAAAATACGGGGATATGGCCGGCAATCGCTATCCAATATTTTTCACAAGGAGCTTTATCAAGCGAAAAACCGGTAAGTTTGCTTAATTGGTTGCATAACCAAAATCTCCAAGCCAAGTATGGGGCGTATTATGGTAATCGCACATGGGAGCGCGCCATTTATGAAGCGGTCAAAAATGGCGATAAAAAAGAGGCTTATTACACCTTAGGATATATTTTGCACTTAGTAGAAGATGCCACAGTTCCTGATCACACGAGAAATGATACTCACGCGCATGAATTGGAAAAGGTAACAGGTGATTATGGCAGTCCGTATGAAGAGTTTTCCAAGCAATCCAAAAGAGAAAATTTGAACATTGCCAAAGAGCTGAAACAAAGAAGCGAAAAGCCGATTAGCAAATCATCAATAGATGAATATTTGATTTCGCTGTCGGAATATTCAAATAAATATTTTTTCTCAAAAGATACAATTAATAATACAAAATACATTGAACCAGATATTAAGCAATTAAGAGAAGGCAATGGTTATGGTTATAGTAAAGATGAGAATGAAAAAGAGTTTGAAATAGTTAAGATCACAAAAATTAAAATAAACGATTATAAAATAGAAACAATATATTCTTTGTTTGAAGATAGTGGGAAAGAAGTTATAATGCCGAACTATTTCTCCCGCCTCTCTCGCCAGGCAGTTTTGAGTGGAGCAGGTGTTATTAATCTTTTTAAGCAGGAAGTCATGAGAGCTGAGAAAGATAAATTAAAAGATTTGCCGAAAGAAAGCGCTTCTATTTGGTCTATAACCGGAAGATATTTTCAAATCAAAAATGCTTTAGCAAGTGTATACCAGACTATCACTAATACTCTTTCGGGAATTTTGACTCCGCCGTCGCCGGAAATGCTTGTAGCGCAGTTAAGTAATGTTAGCGGGAATGCCGGCGTCTCAAGCCCACCGTCGCCCGCGCAAATACCTTCTGTTCCTGTAAGCTTGCCGCAAAGCACATCAACAAATCCAATAGTTGTTTCTGCTCCGACAAATCAAATAAACTCTGCTTCTTCAATGCAATTATCAGCGCCCTTTTCATTAAGCGCAACTAATTTAGAAACCGAGCTTCCAAGTAGTGTGGCAGTATCATCAGCGACAACTACAATCACTGCCGCGACAGCAACCACAACCACAACCACAACCGCAACCACCACAATCTCGACTGTTCTATTATATCAAGGCGGCGGTTATGTGAGCGGAGTTTCGCCGGCGGACGCGCTTTTGACGGCAAACGCTACCGCGCAGGAACAACAGCAGGTGAGTTTTCCGGAAATTCTTGACGCAACAACAACAGATACGATGCCGCCCGTCATTAGTAGCGTGAATGCGACCGGCACCACGGCGACTTCCACTATAATTTTATGGAAAACCGATGAACCAGCGGATAGCCAAGTGGGATACGGCACGACAACCGCGTATGATATTTCCAGCGCGCTCAATAGCGCCACGACTACAACTCATCAAGTCGCGTTAAGCGGTCTCTCAGCTTCCACCACATATCATTACATAGTAAAATCGCGCGACGCGGCGGGTAATTTCGCGACATCAACTGATGGCGAATTCACAACACTTATTCTTCCGTCAGAAGCGACTTCAACAGAAGAGATAATAGTTGCCACCACAACCTCTCCGACTCTTCCGGATATTTTGCCCGGCTATCACCCCACCTCTATTGTCATCAACGAAGTCGCGTGGATGGGAACACAAGCTCAAGCTAACGATGAGTGGATTGAACTTTACAATAAAACAAGCCAGCCGATAGATTTGGCCGGATGGAGTTTGGAAAACGGCAATCAGAGTTTGAAAATAAATCTAAAGGGAGTGATCCAGCCGCGTTCATATTATCTTTTGGAACGCACCGCCAGCACAACAACAAACCAAGAAGAAGATATGGTTTATGCGGGAGCTATGCCAAACAGCGGGCAAGTTGCCAATCTTTATTTAAAAAATGCCTCCAGTTCGATTATCGATCATATCCATCGATGGTACGCGGGCGACAATAATTCCAAGAATACGATGGAGCGCGTTAGTCCTTATGTTAGAGGGGAAACGCAATACAATTGGAGCAGTTACGCGTCCGGCACATCCACTCCGCCTTTCGCCAAAGACGCGGATGGCAACGATATATTCGGCACTCCCAAAGCAAAAAACAGCGCTTCTATCCACACTCCGATTTTTGAACGCATTTCGCAAAGCATTATCTGGTATAAAGAATTAAGCCCATATTTTGTGTATGAGAATACAAGAATCGAGCAAGACGCCACTCTTACTATTCAACCCGGTGTCACTGTAAAATTCTCTCAAGGCGCGCCATATGGCGGCGGCTTGGAAATTCTTGGAGTTTTGCTTGCTGAAGGCACTCAAGATGATTATATTATTTTTACATCTGCTTCCACCGATCCAAAGCCGGGTTATTGGCAAAAAATTATTTTTTCAAATCCAAATCAACAATCTATCTTAAAATATACTCTGGTTAAATATGGCGGGCAAGGCATAAATCGCAATCCAAACGGTTGGTACCCGACTTATACCGGCGCAATTAATATTATTAATTCCGATCCGGAGATTTCTAATTCAACTTTTGATCAAAACCAAGCGATTGCTGTATACATAGCCGGCAACAGCAATCCTAAAATTACCGGAAATATCATAAAAAACACAGATTCTTACACTTACCGAAACGGATCAGTGAAAGGATTTGGGATTCAATTAGCTGATGGTGGCGCCACCGCTGAAATTTCCGGCAACACTATAGAGCGCAATTCAATCGGAATAAAATCCGCTTCCGCCTCAACAACCCCTCTGATTATAAAAGATAATATTTTCGCTAATAACGGCGTCAACGGAGAATTTCGAACAAATACATTTTTAAATCTGGATAATTTAGGCAATCAAGACCAAAACAAACAATCAGGCTTTTATCTTATTGCGGATTTTCATTCTGATCGTACGAGTACTATCAAAAAAGATACAATGCCTTACATTATTTCAGACATATTAATTAGAGCTTCAAGCACTATTGTAATCGAGCCAGGAACTGTTTTAAAAAACTCGGGAGGATATTACGGAATTTCCAAGTGGCTTGTTCAAGGCGCGCTCAAAGCCAAAGGAACACAAGAACACCAGATTATATTTACAAGCGCCGGCGACAGTGTTGACGGTTACAATAGCGGAAGCGAACCGAGTCCGGGCGATTGGAATCGGCTGTATTTTGAAGGTGGCAACGCTTCTCAATCGGAAATTGATTACGCGGTTTTTCGGTATGGAGATAAAAAATATAATGCCTGCCCTTGGGCAGTGCTTGGCGGACCTTGCTGGAAATATGACGGCGTTGTTCTAATAGAAAATTCAAGTCCAACGATTACCAACTCCACATTTGGATTCAACAACCAGCCGGATATTAAAATCAAAGGCGTTTCGTCGCCGATTCTGGAGAATAATACTCTTGACCAAATCGTGACAGAGTAAAATAGGACTTGCGCGCTTAAAAATATTCCTCAAATCGTTTAATTGATTTTTAAACGGTTTTTTGGCATTATGCATACATGTACAAAGAAATTTTAGAAGCAATTGAGAAAGATCCGAGTATTGATGTATTTACTTTGGAACAACAGCTTGGCGCTAAAGACATTGAAAAAACGCTGGAATTGAAATCAAAATCTTTGATTCCCAAAGAAGTGATAGAAAAAATAAGCAACCTGCGAACGCAGAGAGCAGAGCGGTCGTCGTATGACGGCGCGGGGTATCCTCTGGAGAAAGCAAAAAAAGCCATTTTTCAATGTTTAGAGGTTCGACCTCTAAACATTGAAGTGGCGTCGGCCGGTGTTGACGCTGATTTTGCCATACCTTGTTTTGCGGCGGCGAAGGCAAAAGGAGTGAATTCCAATAAATTTGCTTCTGAAATTGCCGAAACGATATCCAAATCAAATATTTCTTATGTAAAATCAACAAGCGTTTCCGGGGGATACGCCAATATCAAATTTGATATGGAAAAATTTGGAGATGAAGTTTTAATGAGCGTCGCGGACTTAAGAGATTGGTATGGAGCAGGTTCGGATGGTATCGACAAATCAGTAATTATTGAATATTCTTCCCCGAATGCCGCCAAACCGATGAGCGTCGGGCATTTGCGATCAACCATAATCGGCGCCGCTATACAACGGCTTTATGAATTTCAAGGATACAAAGCTATCGGTATAAATCATTTTGGCGACTATGGAACTCAATTTGGGAAATTGCTTTTCGCGTTCACGGAATGGGGCGATGAGAATGAACTGAAAAAAGATCCAATAAAAACGATGCTCAAACTTTATGTGCGCTTTCATGAAGAAGCAAAGAACAATGAAGAATTAGAAGAAAAAGCGCGCGAGATTTTCAAAAAACTTGAATCCGGCGATCCGGAATTAATTAAAAAATGGGCTGAATTTTGCGAAATAAGCATGCGGGATTTTGAAAAGATTTATCAAATGCTTGGAGTAAAAATCGATCTTACGCTTGGCGAGAGTTTTTATGAAAAACAACTGGATGAAGCGATTAACGCTTGTCTTGAGCGGAAAATAGCCGTGAATAATGACGACGGTTCCGTAGCCGTGAACTTCTCCGATGAAAGTCTGCCATCTTATCTTTTGCGCAAAAAAGATGGCTCGTCTCTTTATGCTACCCGCGATATCGCGGCGGCGCGATTTAGAATTAAAACTTTTGATCCGGAAAAAATTATTTATGTCGTTGGCAGTGAGCAAGCTCTTCATTTTAGGCAGATTTTCAAAACACTCGGGCTTCTGGAATACGATGAGCGGAAATTCTCTCATGCCGCTTTCGGAATGGTTTCTTTGCCGGAAGGAAAGATGTCCACTCGCGAAGGTAGAGTCGTTTTTCTGGAAGACTTGATATCCGAAGCGAAAGTCCGCGCCAAAAACATTGTTGAACAAAAAAATCATGAACTATCTGGAGAAGAGAAAGACAAGATTGCCGAAGCGGTCGGTATTGGGGCGGTGATTTACAGCGACTTGTCGCAAAGCATGGGGAAAAATATAGTTTTTAGCTGGGACAAAGCGCTAAGTTTGGAGGGCGACAGCGCGCCTTATTTGCAATATACTTATGCCAGGGCAAAAAGCATTTTAAGAAAAGCCGGCGGAAAAGAATTCGCGCCTGCAACCGATGAAAAAACAACTATCACCACGGAAAGAGAAAAAAACCTCATTTTACTCATCGCACGCTTTCCGGATATTTCAAAGCAAGCCGCCATTTTTAGCGCGCCGCATAGCATTGCTGAATATCTAAATGATTTGGCGCAGGCATTTAACAGATTTTACGCGCAAGATCCGGTGCTTGACGCGGACTTGGGAATAAAAAACACGCGCCTCGCGATTGTTTACGCGACTGCCCAAGTTGTTAAAAACGGACTCACTTTGCTTGGCATAAAAACATTAGAGAGGATGTAGATATACAGAATGAATGTCATAATTACAAAAAGCGCGGAGGAGACGAAAAAGGTGGCAAAATTATTTGCTAAAGATATTGCCAGCGAATTTCAGGCAGAGGAGAATGCAACCCGCGAACATGGAGAGCGGAGCAGTCGCCGTATGACGGCAACCCGCGAACCCGGCGAGCGGAGCAGTCGCCGTATGACGGCAACGATTATTGCTTTAGTCGGTAATCTCGGCGCCGGGAAAACTACTTTTACGCAAGGATTCGCGGAAGGACTGAACATCAAAGAAAAAATCCAAAGCCCGACATTTGTCATATTGAAAGAATATAAACTCCATCGGCATAAAATATCCAAAAGTTGTTTTAAAAATTTTTACCATATTGATTGTTACCGGTTAAAAAATGAGAAAGACGCGAAAACAATCGGCTTGGAAGAAATATTAAAAGATCCGGAAAATTTAGTACTGATAGAGTGGGCGGAAAGAGTCAAAAAAATTCTGCCGAAAAAACAGCTAATGACTGTTAAATTTTTCCATATAAATGAAAAAACAAGAAAAATTGTTTTTAATTGACGGCAACGCTTTGGTGCATCGTGCGTATCACGCTCTGCCGCCGCTTTCTCAAAAAGGCGAACCGACCAACGCGGTTTATGGATTTACCAGTGTTTTATTGAAAGTAATCCGCGAACTCAAACCGGACTATATTGCCGCGACGTTTGATTTACCGGAACCGACCTTCCGCCATAAAGCCTTTGATGAGTATAAAATCCACAGGCCAAAAACTCCGGATGATTTGGCAAGTCAATTTCCGAAAGTCAAAGAAGTGCTCTCCGCGTTTTCCATTCCTGTGCTGGAAAAAGCCGGATTTGAAGCGGACGATATTATCGGCACTGTCTGTCATCAGGTCAAAGACCGCGCGCCGGATGTTAAATGCATTATTGTTACGGGAGACTTAGACACTTTGCAATTAATAAATGAAAATACGGAGGTTTGCACGCTTAAAAAAGGAATGTCAGAAACGGTAATTTATAACGATAAAGCGGTCACGGATCGTTTTGGCGGGCTCGCGCCGGGTCAGATGAGCGACTACAAAGGATTGGTTGGAGACCAGTCCGACAATATTCCGGGCGTCCCCGGAGTAGGGGAAAAGACGGCGATTCATCTTTTAACAGAGTATAAAACTCTTGAAAATATATATGAAAATATCAGCTTGATTCAAGAAAAATGGCGCAAGAAGCTTGAGGAAAATAAAGATCAAGCATTCTTTTCAAAAATGCTCGCCACCATAAAAACAGACGTGCCCATAGAGTTTGATTTGGAAAAGGCGCGGTTCGGAGAATACGATTATGGAATAGTTGAGAGCGTGTTTAAAAAATTCGGGTTTTTCACTCTGCTCTCCCGCTTGAAGGGATCGGATGGGGTTTCATCCGCGCAATCGATTGGCGCGCAAGCGGCGGCATCTCCGAAGCCTATTGATGTCAGCGAAATGAAGCTCGGCAAATCGGATGAAGTTGCGATTGAATGTTCGGACGAAAAAATCGCGTTATCCGCAGATGGCAAGGAAATTTATGTTTCAGACATTTCTCAATCAAAAGCCGTTCTTGAAAACGAGAAGCAAAAAAAGATTGGCTATGATTTGAAAAGTATTATTAAAAATTTAAGGCGGGAAGGCACGAATTTAAAAGGCGTTTATTTTGATGTGATGATTGCTTCATGGCTATTGTCTCCGGATGAAAAAGACTACGCGCTCTTAAAAATTGTTGCCGAACATCTGCGCCAAAGAGTGTCCGCGGAAGAGCTGATGGCGCGCGCGCCGGCATATATTTTCCAACTGAAAACAAAATTAGAACAAGAGTTGCAAAAAGAAGGATTATGGAAAATATTTTATGAAGTTGAAATGCCGCTTTTGCCGGCGCTGGCGGAAATGGAAATTGCCGGAGTGAAAGTGGATGAAAGTCGGCTCAAGCAATTATCTTTGAGGCTCGCCGAGGAAGAAATGAAATTACAAAAACACATTCATCAGCTTGCCGGCGAAGAGTTCAATGTTGATTCGCCGCTTCAGTTGTCAAAAATACTTTTTGAAAAGATTGGCATTAAAAAACCGCTTAGAGCCAAAAAAACCAAGACAGGCGCTTATTCAACGCGCGCCGACGAATTGGAAAAACTTCGGGAATCGCATCCGATTATTGCGGAAATCCTGCGGTATCGCGAGCTGGCAAAAATCAAAAATACATATGTGGACGCTTTGCTCGGATTGATAAATCAAAAAACCGGAAGAATTCATACCACATATCATCAAGTTGGCACGGCGACCGGACGACTTTCTTCTTCCGATCCTAATTTGCAAAATATTCCGCAAAAAGGCGAATTAGCTTCGGCGGTTAGATCTGTATTCATTGCGGATTCAGGATACAGTCTAATAGCTTTTGATTTTTCCCAAATCGAACTGAGAATTATCGCTTCATTATCAGGAGATGAAAAAATGATCGAGGTGTTTCGTTCCGGGAAAGATATCCATCGCGCCACCGCCGCCGTCATCAACCATGTTTCTTTGGAGGAAGTTACTCCTGAAATGAGGAACGCTGCCAAAGCGCTGAACTTCGGTATTTTATACGGCATGGGGCAAAGAGCGTTCGCGGAAGCTGCCGGCATTGATGTTAAAACCGCCAAACAGTTTATAGACGAGTATTTTCGCGATTTTGGCAAAGTGGCGGAGTTTATGGAAAACACAAAGCGTTTCGCCGAGAAAAACGGCTTTGTCCAGACTTTACTTGGGCGAAAACGATGGCTTGCCGATATAAACTCTCCCAATGATTTTTTGCGGCAGATGGCCGAGCGGGCGGCGCGCAACATGCCGGTGCAAGGATTGCAAGCCGATATCATAAAACTCGCGATGATAAAGATAAACAAAGAAGTGGTCGCGCCGAGCGGCGGCGATATAAAAATGCTGATGCAAATTCATGATGAGTTAATTTTTGAAGCAAAAGATGATAGAATAGAGTCATGTGTTCCGGCAATCAAAAAAATCATGGAATCGGTTTACGCGCTGAAAGTTCCGGTTGCGGTCAATGTAAAGCTTGGCAAGAACCTGGCTGGACTTAAGATGTTTTCAAAATAATTATGAGTGGAAATAAATTTTTAAATACTGCTACTCAATTAAAAAGGCGATCGCTTTTAAGAACTATGGCGATCAGTTCTGTTTTGGTAATCGGATTGAATTTTTTGTTATTGATACCGGCTCTAAACGATATTGAGCAAAGGATTTTAGCCCATCAATTGGAAGTTGCCGAAAAAATCAGCTTGGAATTTCAACAATTGTTTTCAGACGGGGCGGGACAAGATATTCGCAACTTTTCCACGGAATTAAAAGAAGAAGAAAACGAATTGGTGTATGTGGCGGATGATGCCGGCCGCGTAATAAGCCATTATTCACTATCTAAAATCGGATCTGTATTGCCGGACAATATCAAGCTGCATCGCGGAGTAAATTCCGCGAAGTATGTGTATAAGTTTTTTTCTCTGAATGATTCCGGCGGGGAGAAGATGCAGGCAGTCGCGTTGCTTATTGAACCGATGAATTTTACGGTTGTTGTTGAGGAAGACTACGGCAAAACATGGAGCTCGTGGTATCGATTCCTCGCGGTTTCTCTCATAGGGATTTTTGCTTTTGTCGCGCTGATATTGTTTTTAGTCAGAAACACTTTAAAGATATTTAATCTTTCACGCCAGCTTACGGAAGAGAAGGAGCAAACCGCTTCCATTGTTTCAAATTTGGAAGTCGGGATCATAGAATATGATACGGATTTTAAGATTTTATTGATAAATCCGAAAGCGCAACAGTTTTTAGGAGTGTCTGAAGCCGATGTGTTGGGGAAAATTATCAGTTCGGATTCAATGAAAGACAGCCGGCTTCAGTCGCTTACGCAAGCGCTTTATCCGGCGCTTGCTTCCAATGTTAAAAAAATATGCATACGGGACGGCGAATGCAAAACAATGGAGTTGAAACTGGAATCTCCATTTGAAGTGGAGCTTCAAATAGAAACCATTCCTATCCACGATAAAGATAAAAATATTTATCGATATCTCAAAGTTTTGCGGGATGTTTCCCGCGAGAACGCGATTGCCAAATCCAAATCGGAATTTATTTCAGTCGCCGCTCATCAATTAAGAACTCCGCTTTCGGCGATCAAGTGGGTGTTTAAAATGCTTCTTGACGGCGACGCCGGATCAATCAACAATGAACAGAAAATGTTTTTGCAAAAAGGCTATCAATCCAACGAAAGAATAATCCAGCTCGTCACCGACATGCTTGATGTGGCAAGGATTGAAGAAGGAAGATTCGGTTTCGAATTTTATTACGCGGATGTAATTAATATCATAAAGAAGGCAATGGAGGCTTTTCAAGTTAAAGCGATAGAGAAAAATATAAAATTAATTCTTGAGTCGCCGCCAAATCCGATAAAGCCCATAAAAGTCGATCCGACAAGAATAGAATTGGCACTTCAGAACTTAATCGATAACGCGCTTAAATACACGCTTAGCGGAGGCGATATAGTTGTGAAAGTCGAATTAATCGGGAGCTTCATTCAAATCAGCATAAAAGACAGCGGAGTGGGTATTCCCGATGGACAGGAGAAAAAATTGTTTACCAAGTTTTTCAGAGGCACTAATGCCGTTAAAATTCAAACCGAAGGAACCGGTCTCGGTCTTTTTATCACAAGAAATATAATTTTAAGGCATGGCGGGAAAATTTGGGCAGAAACAAAAGAAGGCAAAGGCAGCACTTTTTATCTTACTTTGCCCATTGATGAAAAGTTAATCCCGCCGGTTGGCGCGGTAGTGGATGAATTTATGGAAGGACTTTGATATTTTAGCCAGTCTTTTCTACTACTTTTGAGAATATTCCCGGATTAGTTTTGGCGATTTCCGCCAGCATCTTGCGATTGAGTAAGATGTTTTTTTCGTTCAAAGATTTTATCAGTTTACTGTAAGAAGTGCCATTTTTTTTCGCCGCCGCGCTGACTTGAATATTCCAAAGTGTGCGGAAATCTCCCTTTTTCTTTCGTCTGTGGGCGAACATATAGGAAAAAGCGTGTAGAGTCGCTTCGCGAGCTCTGGTAATCTTTGAATTTCTGCCATGCTTAAATCCCTTGGTGTGTTTTATTATATTTTTTCTTCTTTTGTTTGCGGATACTCCGCGTTTGACTCGTGACATTAAAAAAGAATTATGAATTATGAATTATGAGTTAGACAAAGACTGCTATTTATAGATAAGTTATCGCTTGATTATGTCTAATTCTTAATTCCTTATTCGTGATTCAACTTAAGCGAATGGTAAATGTCTTCTTATTTTTTCATCATCCACAGCGGATATCTCGGCTGTTTTGTGCTTTGCTCTTTCTGTCTTGCCGCTTTGTTTGGAATTAAAATGATTTTGCCCGGTTTTTCTTCGGATTAACTTCTTTTTGGCTGTTACTTTGATTCTTTTTGCGTATGATTTGTTTGTTTTCTGCATAATTATTGTTGTTAGGGGTGTGGGATTCGAACTAAATCAATTTAGCGGAGTGAATTCAGGCAAGATTCAAGGCGCGAGGAGCGATGCGTACCCAATGGTACGT
>CAYIVQ010000012.1:11816-21511 GCA_964366905.1 uncultured Candidatus Saccharibacteria bacterium | reverse complement strand
GCAGTGTTGTGAACGCTACCACTACCGGCGGAACAGCCAGCCATACTTATACCATCTTGGACAACGACGCTTTACCAGTATTGAGTTTCACTTTAGCTACTTCTTCCATATCAGAAGCTTCTTCCACGGCCGGCATATTAATCCAGCTTTCCGCCACTTCCAGTAAGAGTGTGACAGCAATATTTAGCTTGTCAGGCACGGCAACCGGCACAGATTATTCTTTCGCCACTACTACCATTACGATCCCCGCCGGATCGGTTTCCACTTCTACAACAGCAACAATCACAAATGATACTTTAAATGAAGGCGATGAGACGATTATTCTAACGCTTGCGAGTCCGGTGAACGCCACTACTACCGGTGCCGCCAATCTCACTCACACGCTCACTATTGCCGACGACGACGCTTTGCCGACGATTGGATTTGCATTATCTTCATCTTCCGGTTCGGAGGCGTCCTCTACCGTCGGCTTGCTAATCCAGCTTTCCGCCACTTCCAGCAAAGATGTGACAGTTGGCTACGCTGTCGCAACCGCTTCCAGCACGGCATCTTCGGGCGTTGACTATGTAGCTTCCAACGGCACTGCCACTATTCCTGCCGGTTCTATTTCCACTACCGTGACGGCGGCAACAGTTATCAACGATACGCTTAATGAAGCATCGGAAACGATTGTGGTTTCGCTTTCCGGCCCGACAAACGCGGCTTTGAGCGCCACTTCTACCCACACTTACACAATTTTAGACGATGAAAACCAAATTACCGTTCAGTTCTTAAACACATCATCTTCTGAATTTGAAAATAGCGGCTCGGCAAGTATCGGCCTTGTCTTATCTTCCGTTTCTTCGCAGGATGTGACCGTTAACTTTTCTGTCTCGGCAAGTTCCACCGCGTCAAACGCGGGCGTGGACTATGCCACCACTTCCGGCTCGGTTGTCATTCCGGCCGGTTCCACCGCGACAAGCACCATCGTTACTTTGAATAATGATTTGCTGGTTGAAGGAAACGAAACGGTGATTTTGCAGATAAGCGGAGCGACAAACGCTTCGGTCGGCGCGAACACTACATATACATTTACCATTATTGACGATGAAACCACACCGGCGGCAGCGATAGTAAACAGCGTCGCGCCGACACAGGGCGCGGATGGAAACGTGACGGTGAATTACACGCTAACTGACGGTTCTTTGAGCACAAAAGTTTCGCCTTCTTACGAAGGGTATGTATTATACGATGTCGGGGCGGCACTGACTTCTTCAAGCACCAATACGCTGATATTGTCTGATACGACGAAACTGCCTTTGACAAATGGATTTATTCAAATCAATCAAGAAGTGATCGGCTATACCGGCAACGCTACGAGCACCGGCACGCTCTCCGGCATCACGCGCGGAACCTGGCCGACTTATGTTTCAAGCGGACGGGCAACGAGAGTGAATACGACTATGGCATCCAGCACTTCAGTATGGATCATGGCGACATCTACTGGATTGGCGATCACTAATACGAGTATAATGTCCGGGCAAGCCACCTCATCAACTTGGAACACAGGCAACGATACGAATCTCTCCGGCTTGTATCTGACCAATATCGGAATTCGCGTACTTGTTCACGACAATCAGGGCGCTTCTTCCGGGCCGATTTCATCGCAGAGCGACCAATCGGTGGACAGCACTTTAGTAATTCTTGATTTGAAAGCGCCTGTAATTGGGACAAGCTCTCTCTTAATTAACGGCTCTGCTTCCAGCGTGGAAAATGCCAGCTCTACGGCGGCATTGAGCTTAACCGGCGTGTCTGGCGATACTTCTTCAGAAACAATATATATTCAGTTTGCCACCTCCAGCAACTGGTTTGGAGCGAAAGCCAACGGCACAATCAGCGCGACCTCAAGCGATTGGGGCGAGGCGGCGTCCGTGGGAGGCAATCTCGGCCCGTGGACCTGGCCGCTTTCGGGCCGGTCAGAGACGGTGAGTGTTAGAATCAAAGACGCCTACGGCAATATCTCCACGACCGATACTAATTCCATCATCAAAAACGCCGTGCCGGAATTTTCGGGCAGTGTTTCGGATTCGGATGCGGCGGGATACGCGACAACAACCAACAGCAATGTCGTGATTCGCCAGTGCAATATTTACGATACAGACCCGCTTTGCGCTGCCGGCAAGGTTAAAGTGAAATTCCTGGCGCGCGACGCGGATACGGCGCAAGGCGTGGTGACTCCGGGATATATTCATACTGATTTCTTCTTCTCTCTAAATGGCGGAGCTTATAGCGCAGCTACAACTACGACATATTCCGCGACCAGCACTAACCCGCTGGCCATAGATTCGCAATCTGGCACTTCCACCGTCGCTTCGGACGGCGCGACATATACTACCGTCACTGCTTACTACGACCCAGGTATCGCCAACTCCGCCTCGCTAGCCACGAGAATATCCGTAACCGACAATGAGAACGGCACGACGCCTGTCACGGCGACTTCTAATACTATCTCCTACGACAAAACCGCGCCATCTGGAACGCTGACTTATGACGCTGGTATCGCGGGCAGTTCCACGAGCGCGACGATAACTATCCCTGTGCCGACTGACGCGAATGCGGTGCAATATAGACTGGCTGATGACACGGCGACCCATTCTTCCGCAAGCTCCACCGCATGGACATCATTTGCTTCTACTACTTCAGTCACATGGACATTTGACGGCGACATTGAAGGAAAGGTTTTGAATTATTTCTTCCGCGATGTTTATGGAAATCAGACCGGCACTGGAACTGCTTCTTCTCTAACTCCGCCTACGGGAAGTTCTTTCACGATTGACGATATTTCAACCGGATCAAACAAGAGGACATATTTAAGCTGGACTGTGGCAACTTCAAGCGACTTTGCGATGTATCGCCTTGAATACGCGACTTCTTCGGACAATAATGCTTACACGAATTACTCCGAGCTTGTCACGCTTTCATCTATAAGCGTGAATTACTACACGCACGCCAGTTTGGATTTAAGCTTGTGGTACCGCTACAGATTATCTGTTAAAAATTCCGGCGGTAATTATTCCGTAAAGACGATGAAAAACGGCAATGCCTACATCACCGCCAAACCGGATGGGACTTTGAATGGAGATGAAGCGTCGGCAAATGACACGGTCGAGCCGATAGTGACGAATGTTACCGCCCCCGCCCCGACCATTCTGGCTAGCTCGGCGGTGATCAGCTTTGATGTGTCAGACAACTCTTCAATTCAGTTGAGCCGGACGATTTATTACGCCGCGGCGACTGATTATAACGCGTCGGCGAGCACTACCAGAGCAAAATATGTTAATAAATACGGGCCACCGGCTTATGTTTCCACCGGAACGGCCGGCTCCAGCACCACTACTTCAGTAACATTGAACGGTTTGACCAAAAACACCGAATACCGCTATGCAGTAGAAGTTTGCGACATCACCGGCAATTGCGCTTTCAAAGAACCGTCTACCGGCGACCCTTATTACAGCTTCACCACTTCGGCCGGTCCGGCGATCGTTTCCGGAAGTATTTCGGCCGGCACGCCGTCTTACAACGCGGCGACCATCACCTGGAAAACCGACTTGCCTTCCGATTCGCAAATGTTTTACTCCGCCTCCACTTCCGATGGCGCGTTGGTCAATCCGGCGACCGCCGGCAACACCACACAAGTCAGTGTGGCGGGAGGAGACGGCAAGTATGCTCACAGCGCCGCGATTTCTGGGCTTTCTTCCAACGCTATGTATTCTTACAAGATTCGCTCCACCGACCGCGATTCCGTCAGCGCTTCGTACTTACAATATGACGAATCGGCCGTGCTGACTTTCACCACCGCCGCGATACCAACGCCGACTATTACTACCGCTCCTTCTTGTTCTGTCACGGAATCCAGTTTAACCGTCAGTTGGGCGACTGATCAGGATACCACCACTGAAATCTCTGTTTTGAGCGCCGATGTAGGAGCGAATTACTTCTCAATAGTAGCCGGCGCGCAAGTCGGGCAATATCCAGCAGGAACAATTGATAACGCCAGCCGGACAACTGCAGACTATGGCAAAACGCATAATTATACATTTTCCAGCTTAACCAATGAGACCACCTACTATCTAAAGGCGCGTTCGCTTAATCGTTCCGGAGGTGAGGCATCCGGTTTGCTTAGTTGCAAAACCGCGGCAAAAGAAGTGATAGTTTCCCGTCCGACAGTTCAAGTCCAAGACATAACCCCGCCGATTATCAGCGCCATCGCAATCAAAGACATAACTGCCGATACGGCTGTGATCACATGGGGAACTGATGAATTGGCGGATTCACTGGTGGAATACGGCGTCACGATGAATTACGGCTCGCTTAGCGGAAGCATGAAAGAGTTTGTTTCTACTCATACCGTGACTATTTCCGGCTTGAAGCCTGCCACGAATTATAATTTCAAGGTGTCGTCTGCCGACGCGAGAGGCAATCGCTCTTATGCCGGCGATCAATCGTTCATCACTATGTCTATGGAAGAAGAATCACTGATGGCAAAAGACGAGTTGGAGCAGTTAAAGAAAGAGTTGGAAGATTTGAAATCTAAAGAAGAAGCTGCGGCCAAAAAAGCGGCGACTTTGCAAGAAGCGGCAAAAAGATTTAAAGAGATTTTAAAGACTATTTCTTCGGACGTGTCTTTGCAGGACTTGGAAGAATTGACAACTGATATTTCCGATACCATCGAAGATATCACCCAGCAAGTTATCCCGCCGGCTATTATCGGAGGCGTGCCAAGCATTGAAGTAGGGTCAGACAAAGCCACTATCAAATGGAGGACAAATAAACCGTCCAGCTCATTGGTGGCTTTGGCATCGGAAGTTGACTACAATTCGAAAGCCCGGGATCCTTATGCCGTGCAAGTCGGCCAGCCCAATGAAGAAGTTGCCGATCATATGGTTGTCATCCCGAACTTGCAATCCGATACTGTTTATCATTTCCAAATTCGCTCCAAAGCCAAAGTCGGACCGGAAGGAAAATCAAAGGACTTTGTGTTTGAAACACTGCCGGAATTACCGCAGATTGTTGATTATTCTTTCAAGAGAATAACCGAGAATTCAATAACCGTGGCTTGGAAGACAAATACTCTCACCAATTCTCTAGTGCGATATACGCCGCTTGTTAATAACAAACTTAGCGAGGAAGACAGCAAAACGCAGGGCAAGCCGGACTTCGTCAAAGACCATGAAGTAACTGTTTCCAATCTACCTGCCAATGCCAATTACTTGATTGAGATTTCAAGCTCCGATGTGACAGGCGCGACCGCCTCGCGGACTATTGGCACTGTGAAAACGGCGATTGACGTGAAAGCGCCGGTAATTAACAAAGTTAGATCGGAATCCACTCTATTCCCCGGTAAAACTGAAAGAACTCAAACTATCATATACTGGGAAACCGATGAGCCGTCTACTTCTCAAATCTTCTGGAAAGAAGGCGTCGGCAAAGGAGACTTCCCGAATTCAACCCCGATTGACAAAGAGCTCACAACAAGTCATGTGATTGTCATAACCACATTCAAACCGGGAATGGTGTATAGATTCCAGGTGGAATCAATCGACCCGACCGGCAACAAAACTCGCTCATCCGACTATACAGTGCTGACCCCTCGCAAAGGAGAGACAGTCATTGACCTGATAATCACCAACTTCGAAGATATCTTCGGCTTCTTGAAAAAGCTATAAACCAGACCCATCTATCGCAACCGGGTTGCGATAGATGGGAAGAAAGAAACAACAACCCCCACTTTAAAAGTGGGGGTTGTTGTTTAACAGCTATTGATGCCGGTTAGATTTAGCAGTATTTTGCGATTATTCAAAAGTTAAATCGTCTATAAAATTCAAATTCATTTGGCTTAACCATTTTGTAAAATTTTTTTTATAGTTTTGTTCGCCATCAGCCATCTCTAATAAAAATTCTCTAGATGTTACTGATGGAAAGTTCTTTTTTCCAATATAATCAGGGAAACTGCTCCATCGATAATTTTCAAGAAAGTGTAGCGCGTCCTTTGTATTTGGCAATTTTCCTTCCCGCCATTCTGGCATTACAAGATCTAATGGATTGCAATGTATATAGAATGGCATGTGCATAAGATGAGAGTTGCTTTCTAATAAAACCGCTTTAAACTTTCCTTGAAAAAGCACTCCGGTTCGCTGATGTTTTTTATTAAAATAGTGCGCGTATCCCCCATTTATTTTTTTCATAAACTCTGCCGTGGCAGTATCAGTTTTTGGTCGAATAAGTAGATGATAATGATTTGGCATTAGCGCAAAAGCTAATATTTCAACCAGTAATTTCCTTGGTTTTATATATTGCAACCCGGTTGCAATAGATTTAGGCTTGAAGTGGTATCCCAAATTGAATACTCTTTCTTCATTATTGAATTCGTAAAGATCATGGATAAAACGGAAATAATCAGCATTTTCCATAAAAATATTTCTTTTCTCGACTCCTCTATTATATATATGGTATATTTCTCCAGCTATGATAGGTATATTGCGCATAATTGCAGTATACCTATATTGCAACCGGGTTGCAATAGTTGACAAGACATGGCTGTGTTTGGTAAAGTGTGGCTCTATGGATGACTCATTGAAGATAAAATTTTCGTTGTCGCAGGAGTGGCTGAATGAGAAAGAATGCGTGGTTTTTGGCGTATTTGAAGGGGAAGAATTGCCTTGCGGACTTGGTTTTAAGAAAGAAACGGTAGAAAAAGAAGCGGGGAAGCTTTTCCCTATTTTTGCCAAGGTTAAAAAACATTTTAGCCATGGCGATTTTAAGGCCAAACTCGGAGAACTCGCGGTTTTATATCCGGACGATATTGTTTACAAGCGAATAATTTTGTGCGGACTGGGCGCGAAAGAAAAATTGAATTCCGAAGAATTGCGGCAAGCGGCAAATTCGGCTGTCAACGCGGCGGAACAGTTGAACGCCGGTAAAATTTCCTTTACTCTTTTTGGCGCGCCGGCTCAAACTGCCGGAGAACGCTTGCGATATATATTCGAAGGCGCGTCTTTGGGAGTTTATAAATTCCATGGATATAAAAGCAAACCGGAAAGCGAAAAACAGCAAGCCAAAAATGAACTTAAAGAAATAGAATTTTTACTGCCTGAAATCATAGAAGCGGAGGATGTGGAAAAGCATCAAAGCGATCTCGCGCGACATATTATTATGTCTGAAGCGGTATATTTTGCTCGCAATTTAACAAATCAGCCGGCAAGCATTGTAACGCCAACATTTATGATTGAAGCAGTGGAGAAATTGAGCGGAGAAATCAAAGGTGTTGAGTTTAAATCGTTTGGAGCTAAAGAGCTTGCCGAAATGGGAATGGGCGGGATTTTGGAAGTAGGCAAAGGTTCCGCGCATGAGCCGAGAATGGCGGTTTTAACATATTACGCAAAGGAGGCTTCTCAAACCAACGACGCTGGCGAAAAAACAGTTGACGCGGTAATTGTCGGGAAAGGCGTGTCATTTGATTCCGGCGGGATTTCTCTGAAGCCGTCGGACAAAATGGATGAAATGAAAATGGATATGGCGGGCGCGGCGGCGGTACTGGGCGCGTTTTTCGCAATCGCGAAAATGGGATTGCCGGTAAATATCGCGGCTGTCGTGCCAATAGTTGAAAATATGCCGGGACGCAACGCGTATCGCCCGGGGGATATTATAAAAACCGCTTCCGGAAAAACTATAGAAGTATTGAGCACGGACGCGGAAGGGAGAGTGATCCTTGCCGACGCTCTGCATTACGCTGTTTCTCAATTCAAACCGAAATATATTGTTGATTTGGCAACGCTCACGGGAGCCTGCATCGTAGCGCTCGGCCATCACTATGCAGGTTTATTCAGCGATGACGACGAACTTTCCGATTTACTGATAAAAGCCGGCGATGAAACGGGAGAGAAGCTTTGGGCGATGCCTTTTGACGAATGCTACAGAAAACAGATCGAAAGCGATATCGCCGATGTTAAAAATGTTGGGAGCGGAGGAAGAAAGGGTGACGCCGTGTCTGCCGCGATGTTTCTCAAAGAATTTGTCGGCGGACACAAAGGTTACGCTCATATAGATATTGCCGGCACAGCTATGCTTCCGGAAAGACAGGGATATAAAACAAAAGGCGGGTCTGGATTTGGCGTAAGATTATTAATAGATTTTGCGGAGAAATTAATAAAAAATTAGGAGTTTAACGGCAACTTAACAACAATATAAACCGAAAGGAGAATTTATGGGAAATCCGGAAAGAAAAGAGGCGGATTTGCATATGCACAGCCATTACAGCGACGGTGATTGTAGTGTTGGAGAATTAGTCAAGAGAATCAAAGAGGCGGGATTAAAAGCGGCGGTGCTGACAGACCATGACAAAGTGGACGGAACGAAAGAATTTTTAAAATACTGCGAAATTGAAGACATCTCATCTTCCCCCGGTATTGAAATCAGCACATCATTTGCAATATCTTCAAGCGCAGAAAGCAATGAACTTCATATTCTCGGATATGGATTTGATTACCAAAAAATGTTCGAATACAGTAATTTTCTTTCTTACAATCTTAAGCAAAAACATGAACATATTGCCGCGATGCTTGGTCTTTACGCGAAACACAGAGAATTCATCACATCGGGCACTGAAATAAGCCGGATGTTTAAGTTGCCAAGCGCTTACTTAACAAACAGATATTGGCTCCACAGGGCAAGAGCGATGGATCTGATAAAAAAGTCCGGCAATCGGATTGATTTTAGAACTGCGTACAAAGCGGCTACGCAGGAAATAAAAAAAGGTGAGCGTTTTTATGTTCCGAGAAGAGAATATATAAAGTCGCAGACGGCAATCAGCTTGATCAACGCTTGCGGAGGGATAGCTGTTTGGGCGCATCCGGTAATATACTTGAAAGATCTGCAAATGACATGCGACAACCCAAACGAAGTATTTGAAAAAACATTCTTCTCGCTTAGAAATTCCGGATTATACGGAATTGAGGTTTACACGAGATGGAACGCCAATATGACAGGAGAGCTACTGCATTATTGCGCCAAATTCGACTTATGCCCCGATTTCGGAGGCAGCGACTACCATGGAGACAAACTTGATGAACACCAGCCCGGAGAATGCCTGGGGAAAGGCGGCATTGATTACGATAAATTTACGGAAATCATGAGCTTCTACTAAAAATAGCTTAGCCGCCGATGTTAATATCATCGGCGGTTTTCTTTATTTGTAAACTTTGAATTACGAATAACCTTTAAAGAACAGGGGGTATTTATAGGGGTTGCTTTGTTTATTTTAAAATTGTATTATAATGATACTAATAATGAATATGGATCAAACACTTCTAACACAACTAAAAAAACAACTTTTGGAAGAAAAGGCCAAGATAGAGAGCGACATCGGCGAAGTGGCTGAACAAAATCACAAATCAAAAGGCAAATCGAGATGGCTGATACGATTGCCGTTTTTCGGCAAGCGCCAAACCGCCGAACAAGACGAAAACGCCGACCAAGTGGAAGAATACATAGAAGAACTTTCCGTCGAGCGCCAATTGGAAACCCGCGTCTCCGATATTGACTCGGCATTGTCAAAAATGGAAAACGGAACATACGGCAAATGCGAAAAATGCGGCAAAGAGATAGAAGAGGCTCGATTGAAAGTGAATCCGGAAGCTAGAACACACACTAAGTGTTAA
>CAYIVQ010000012.1:6453-11716 GCA_964366905.1 uncultured Candidatus Saccharibacteria bacterium | reverse complement strand
ATCGTGACCGTTGAGACCGACATATCGCGCGGTCTTTTTTGTTTCAATATTGTCGGACTTCCGGACAAATCCGTGGATGAAGCAAAAAGCAGAGTCAATTCGGCGATTAAAAATTCCGGCTTTGAATATCCGAAAAAGAACAATCAAAAAATTATCGTCAATCTCGCTCCGGCTTATCTCAAAAAAGAAGGTCCTTCTTACGATTTGCCGATCGCGATAAGCTATCTCGCCGCATCGGAACAAATAACTCCTAATCTGGAATCAACGATTATAGTCGGCGAGCTTTCGCTGGACGGCAATATCAGACCGATAACGGGAGCGCTTGCCATCGTGGCGGCCGCCAAGGCTAAAAATTTCAAGACTGTTATTCTGCCGGCCGATAATTTCCGCGAAGCGAATTTAATTTCCGGCATTCAAATTATTCCGGCGCGGACTTTAATAGAATGCGTTGAATATTTGACTGAAGGAAAGATTCCTCCATTGCCGGAAGCAAGCGCGGCTGTCGGAAAAAATCCGGAAGATGATGAATGTGACTTTGGCTATATTAAAGGACAGGAACATATCAAAAGAGCTCTGGAAATTGCCGCCGCCGGCAATCATAATATCTTGCTTTCCGGACCTCCCGGATCAGGGAAAACCATGCTTGCCAAAGCGTTTATATCCATACTGCCGGATATGACGGAAGATGAAATCATAGAGACCACCAAAATTTACAGCGCCGCCGGCGAACTTGTGAGCGAAGGGGCGATAACAAAACGCCCTTTCCGCTCACCTCATCATTCCGCTTCTCACATAGCGCTGATCGGTGGCGGCAAACAAGCGCAACCGGGAGAAATTACTCTGGCTCACAATGGCGTGCTTTTTCTGGACGAGTTTCCGGAATTCGGCAAAAATGTGATTGAAGCGCTTAGACAGCCGATGGAAGACAATCATATAACCATATCCCGCGCCTACGGATCATTTTCTTATCCAGCAAAATTCCTGCTGATAGCCACAAAAAATCCTTGCCCATGCGGATATCATCAATCCGACCAAAAAGAATGTGTCTGCACATTCTCGCAAATAATAAAATATCAGAAAAAAATTTCCGGTCCGATTCTGGACAGGATAGATATTCATATAGAAGCGCCGAGAGTGGAATACGAAAAATTAACTGAAACAAACGCCGAGCCTCAAAGCGCGAAAATCAGATCAAGAGTGGAAAAAGCGCGGACAATGCAGCGCGAACGGCTTAAAAATGAACGCGTTAAACTCAATTCCGAGATGTCTCTGAAACACATGAAACGCCATTGCCTGCTGGACAGCGCTTCTTCAGCACTGCTTAAAAACGCCATGGAAAAGATGAATCTCTCCGCCCGCGGATATCACAAAGTGATAAAAATAGCCCGCACAATCGCAGATTTGGCTGAAGAAGAAAATATAAAACCCCAGCACATAGCTGAGGCAATACAATATAGAGCAAAGAGTTAAAAGTCCATAAAGTCAGAAATTCTATGTGCCTCCGACAAGTCGGGGACTATTTTAAAAAGTCGCAAAGCGACTCAATGACTTTCGACTTATCTTGCGAGATACGGATTCTTTCCTCCTCTGACTTCAAAATGCAAATGACAACCGGTTGATTTTCCGGCTCCTTCCATTCTCACTGTTTTGCCGTTGATATTCTCAAATCCTCCGCCCATATGACCGATCAAGTCGCCTTGATTGATTTTTTGGCCTTGAGCAGTTAGAACTTCTCGCAAATGAGCGTATAAAGTAACTGTTCCGTTCGGATGGGATATTTTTATGTGATTCCCATAGCCATAAAATACATTCGCTCCGAGTTTAGCGCGCGAATTAGTCAGCCCAACGCCTGTCACATAACCTTCAGCCGACGAATAAATCGGCGTGCCGCATTGATTGGCGATATCAACGCCATTATATCCATGCCTGCCTTGCGATATTCTTCCGGTAGTCGGGAAAGCGTAGTATTTTACCGACGCGACGGCTGGCGCTGTCTGTTGAGCGCCGGAACCGGATTTGGCATAACTCTTTTTCACAGGCGCCGGCGGAGGCGGTATCTTGCCATCCGGAATGATTAAAATGTCTCCGACATTCAAAGAGCCGTCTTGTGAAAGCCGGTTGTAAGCGATGATTTCAATTTCCTCCGCGGAAAACTTTTTCGCCAGTCCGCCAACAGTGTCTCCGGATTTAACCGCGTATTTGATGCCGTCAATCGGCAATATTTCCAGTTCCTGCCCAATCTTGATAAAATCTCCGGAAACCATATTGTTGTTCCAGAGCAAAGTGGTAATGGAAACGCCGAACCTGACCGCTATTTGAGAAAGTGCGTCTCCTTCTTTAACCACATAGCGAATAACGTCTTTCTTTTCTGGAATATCCTCTTGAACAGCTTCCGGGATAATGGGAGAGAGCTCCGCGATCAGCGAATCATCTTCAGTCATCGGATAATCCGCATCATCAAAAAAATCAAAATCATCCGGGCCTCCTTGACCATCCCATAAAGCGTCGTTAGCCAGGCGATGCCCGCCATAGAAACTGTCGGAAGGCTTATATGGTTGTTTAACATTGTAAAACTCAACTAAATTCGGAGAAACGAGGAAACTGCCGTAAGCAAAAGAAGCCGGCCAGCCATAGCGATCCAAAACATTCACTCCGGAAACCCCTATAAGGGATAAAACCATGAAAAACAGGGTTATATGCTTACGAACCGCAACGAGCGCAAAATATCCGCCCCTCCCTATATTGGAAGAGGATAATTTTCCCTTTAAAACATAGATTTTCCTCCTTAGAGGGGAGGAAAAATTGTTATTTTCAGTACTGATATATATTAAATTAATGGTAAAAATACCCCCATTTCAGCCCTTTTCGCCAATAAAATAGACCTTATCGCCCTTTTCTGTTATCATATTCACCTAGGGATGTGGGATTCGAACAAAATCAATTTAGCGGAGTGAATTCCTGCAAGATTCAAGGCGCGAGGAGCGATGCGTACCCAATGGTACGTGAGCGACAAGCAACGAAGAAGCTTGTCGGAATTCGCCCGCCCGAAGGGAAGCTTTAAAATGGCTGATTTCCGCGTTGCTCCTCCTCAATGTAGGATAGACTACATTTTCGTCATTGCGCCTTGAAATCATCTCATTTTAAAGCTTCTAAAGTTGATTATGTTCGAATCCCACATCCCTAACTAATACTACCATTTAACCTTCAAAAAGCAACCTTTTATAATAAAGTTATCCACAGCCAATATTCGGGAGTCGGACTTCCGAATATTGATAAAAAATGGAAAAATTACTTCAAAAACTTAACCCCCAGCAAAAAAATGCTGTTTTGGCCACGGACGGGTCGATTTTAATAGTTGCCGGCGCAGGTTCAGGAAAAACCATGGTGCTGACAAGCAAAATCGCCTACCTTATTTTAAACCGCAGTATCGCTCCGGAAAATATACTTGCCGTAACATTTACCAATAAAGCCGCCAAAGAAATGAAAGAGAGGGTTTTTAAGTTGCTTGCGCAATACTCCAATACATCAATCCTTCAGCAAAGTTCAGGGCCTGCGGCCGTTCCGGCGAACGAATCCGCGCTCAATATCGGCACTTTCCATTCAATAGGCGCGCGAATTCTGCGGCAACACATTGACCTGCTCGGTTATTCCAGAAACTTCGTGATCTTTGACGAAGACAACCAGGAGGAACTTATAAAAACAATAATGAAAGAATTTGAAATAGACGCCAAGAAATTTCCCCCGTCGCTTTTTTTAGCCCACATATCAAAACTCAAAAGCAAACTGACCGGCATAAAAGATTATGATTTGCAATCTGATGCCGGATTTTTCAAAATACTCGCCGATGTTTTGCCGGCTTATCAAAAAGCGCTGAAAAGCAATAATGCCGTTGATTTCGACGATATGATAGTTTTATGCGTGGAAATATTTCGAAATCATCCGGAAATATTGGCGCGCTACCAGCAGAAATTCCGCTACATTCTTATAGACGAGTATCAGGACACCAATTACGCGCAATATCAGCTTATTAACATGCTGGCAAAAAGCCATGGCAATCTTTGCGTCGTCGGCGACAGCGACCAATCCATATATCGCTGGCGACAGGCGGACATTAAAAATATTTTGAACTTTGAAAAAGATTATCCGCAAAGCCAAGTTTTTTTGCTGGAAGAAAATTATCGTTCCACTCAAAGCATATTGGACGCCGCCAACCAAGTGATAAAGAAAAACAAGATGCGCAAAGAGAAAAATTTGTTTACCAAAAATGAAAAAGGCGGGAAAATAAAGCTTATTATGGCGCGAGACGAGATCGCCGAAGCGGAATTTGTAGCTAAAAAAATCATAGAAATTAAAAAGAAAACCGGCTGTTCTTTGGCGGATTTCGCGGCGCTATACCGCACCAACGCCCAATCGAGAAGCTTGGAGGAAGCTCTTATTAAAAACAAAATCCCATATAAAATGATCGGGGGATTTAAATTTTATGAAAGGAAAGAGATCAAAGATTTGCTCTCATATTTAAAATTTATTTTTAATCCGAAAGATAAAATCAGCTTAAAAAGAATAATCGGCTTCCCGCCCAGAGGAATAGGCAAAGTATCTTTGGAAAAATTCATCAAGTCGGAATTAAAAACGCCTCAAATCGAAAACTTTATGGAGATGATATCCGTGCTGAGAAGCGAACAGAAAAGCCTGCCTCTTTCCCAATTCATCAAGCTGCTGGCAAAAAAATCCGGCATAGAAAACCATCTAAAAAATTCTGAAAATAAAGAAGAGGCGGTCCGCTGGGAAAATATAATGGAATTTATTTCCGCCGCCAGCCGGTACGACGAGCAAGA
This sequence comes from uncultured Candidatus Saccharibacteria bacterium, assembly GCA_964366905.1. Classification (GTDB taxonomy): domain Bacteria; phylum Patescibacteriota; class Minisyncoccia; order GWC2-36-17; family WO2-46-25; genus CAYIVQ01. Next base: position 6,881 of record CAYIVQ010000012.1, on the reverse strand, counting down.
TCCGGAAACCGCGCTGGAAACTTTTCTTGAAGACACAGCTTTGATATCTTCCGGGGACGAAGAGAACAGAGACGGCATGGCGAACCTTATGACTATTCATTCCGCCAAGGGGCTTGAATTCGAAACTGTTTTTTTGATCGGTATGGAGGATAATCTGTTCCCGCATTCTCGAAGTAAAAATTCAATAGATGAATTAGAAGAAGAGCGGCGGCTCTGCTATGTCGCCATCACGCGAGCAAAAAAGGAAATTTACCTGCTTTACGCGCAAAAAAGGAAAATTTACGGCCAAACGCAAGCCAATCCGCCATCAAGATTTATTTTTGATTTGCCGGAACATCTTGTGGAATTTCAGGAGTATGGGATAGAAAAATGGATGAAAGAGCTTGATTTTGAAGATGGGATTATAGATATAGAGTAAGTGTCGTATT
>CAYIVQ010000012.1:0-6353 GCA_964366905.1 uncultured Candidatus Saccharibacteria bacterium | reverse complement strand
CTGCTTGATAGCATATCCAAAGCTTCCGCGATAAGGGAGGTTATTATGAATGCTCCGATGCTACCGGCGAAAGAAGCGTCTCTTAAATACGCGGCCGTGCTGGCAAACGCCCACGCTTCAACAAGCATCGAGGGTAACACTTTAACAATTAATGATGTGAATAAGCTGGCCGAAGGAGGGGAAGTGTTAAAAACTCGCAAAGAAAAACAAGAGGTTTTGAATTATCTATCAGCGCTGGATAATTTGGAAAATTGGTCGTCGGACGGAATTTTGAACATAGAACATTTACTGCGATGCCATCAACAAATAACCAAAGATGTTTTGGATAATAAAGGTTGGGAAGGTGTGTTGCGCCGGCACAAGGTAATCGTAGGCAATCAAAAAACGGGAGAAATCGCTTTTATTCCTCCGCGATGGGAAGAAGTGCCTCAAATGATTGAAAAATTTTTTATTTGGCTTAATACCAAAAAAGATATTCACCCGATCATTGAATCCGGCATTACACATTATCAACTCGCCAAGATTCATCCGTTCTATGATGGCAATGGCAGAGTGGCGAGGTTCGCGGCATATTGGATATTGGTAAAAAGAAAATTTGACGAGCGGCGTATTTTGAATCCGGATGAATATTATAATAAAGACAGAAAAAATTATTATGAAGCGTTGAAAACCGTTGATCCGCAAACTCAAGATATGACGCGATGGCTAGAGTATTTCGCGCAAGGCATTGTTGTATCCGCCGAAGAAGTGAAACAGAAAATCTTGGAATTTTCGGGTAACGCGCGCGGAAAATATCAGGCAACGCGCCGCCAAACAGAGCTTTCTCCGCGGCAAGCGAAAATAATCGCGTATATAAACCAGCACGACTCAATCGCGAACATACAGACGCAAAAATTAATCGGAGTGTCCCGCCAAATGGCGACAAAAGAGCTCGCCAATCTGGTTGAAATGAAGCTGATAAAAAAACTGGGAAGCTTCAAAGACGCGAGATACAAAATAAAAAGCTGATCCTCATATGTGTTTTGCATTTAAACTCTATGCTGTGATATAATATTTAAGTAAATAAAAATATAATTAACTTATAAAAATTCTATGGAAACTACAGAGACAGTTAAAACAATAAAAAGAAAAGTTGTCGCCAAATCGGAATCTTCAAAATTGGCGCCCAAACATAAAATCACCATCGCGCTGATAGTAGTTGTCGCGGCGGCACTCACGACAGCGATATTTTTTGACAACAATTACAGATTCACTGCCGCTTCGCAAGAATCCATGCGAAATAAAAACAAAATACAAACGGTGTTTTTGAACAACGGGCAAGTGTATTTCGGACGACTTTCAAAATTCGGATTTAATCAATGGAAGCTGGAAAACGCGCATTATTTGAGAACCGAACAAGTGCCTGTCGCAACAAACGCAGAAGAGGGGGCCGCGGCGACAACAACCACTACCCAGCAAACTACTCTAATGAAAGTCAGCCAGGATCTGCACAGCCCGGAAAATACGATTTATATTCCGGACAACAACATCCTTTTCTGGCAAAATCTCCAGCCAAACTCAGCAATCGCAAAAGCAATTTTGGAAAATAAAGTGAAATAACAACAGAGATTGTTGAAAATGGTAATATTGTTTTGATTATAGGGAGGACTTTTGTTCCTCCCTATATTGGTTTATATTGGAATCTAAATGAAAATCAGCCACCGCTTGCAATCCTTTCTTCATCCGCTCACGCCCTTTTATTAAAAATATAATTAATGAATAGCTGCGCTTCCGTTGAGATTACAGAAAGAATCGCGAGCGATGGCTTATATAAAAAATATGTTTTGCTTATAAAACTATGATAAAAGCAAACAAAACTCTCGGCCAGCATTTTTTGGCAAACAAAGGAATAATAGAAAAAATTATTCTCGCGGCTGAACTGACTCAAGAAGACACCGTTTTGGAAATCGGGCCTGGGCTTGGCGCGCTCACTTTTGAGTTAAGCAAACGCGCTGGGAAAGTTATCGCCGTGGAGAAAGACAGGGAGCTGGCGGAAACATTGAAAGAAAAATTAGCGGAACAAAAAATAGATAATGTGGAGATAATAACAGGGGATATTCTTGAATTTCTTTCTACTCGCTACTCACAGTTCGGCCCTGAGCTCACTGCCGAAGGGCTGCTTTCTACTCGCTACTCGGTAGTCGCCAACATTCCATATTACCTAACATCTCATTTAATACGCCTGCTTTTGGAACTTGAAAACAAGCCGGAAAATATAATATTAATGATTCAAAAAGAAGTTGCTCAAAGAATCTGCGCGGCGGATAAAAAAGAAAGTTTACTTTCTCTTTCCGTTAAATTCTACGCCGAGCCAAAAATATTATTTTACGTTTCCAAAGGCTCGTTTCTGCCTCCGCCAAAAATCGACTCCGCCGTCATAGAAATCACCCCGAAAAAATCTCTCGCTCCGATAGAAGCGGATAAATTTTTCGCGGTCGTCAAAGCTGGGTTTTCCGCGCCGAAAAAAATGTTAATCAGCAACTTAACGAAAAAACTGAAAATGGAAAAGGCCACGCTGGAAAATGTATTCACTGAACTTAGTATTGACCACAAAATCAGGGCGGGAAAACTAAATCTTGATCAATGGTCAGAGCTTGCTTATTACCTCTCAAACAATGAAAAACTTTCATAACTTGCAATTAACAGACTATAGTCTGTTAATTGCAAGTTATGAAGAAAAAGATTAAGATATAAAAATGAATAAACGACAAAATAAGGAAAAGAGAAAAAGATTGGGCCCTAAAGCTCAAAAAATACTAATTCTGCTTCAAGCAGGCATAACGATATCCCTTACAACCAGACCGGATGTTGCTGTCAATGTTATAAAAGGGGTTTTTAAAGATCTGGAAAAAATTGATCACAGAACATTGAATAACGCGATTGCGAATTTATATCGCTCAAAACTTATAGATTACAAAGAAAATCCGGACAAAACTGTCACTCTAAATCTTACTGACAACGGGAAAATAAAAGCGTTGCAATATAATCCCGACGCTATTTCTATTAAAAAAATGGATAAGTGGGATGGGATGTGGCGGTTAGTCATGTTTGACATTCCGGAAAGATTTAAAAAGGGCAGAAATGCTTTATCTTTAAAGTTAAAACAGATGGGATTTTATCCAATGCAAAAAAGCGCATTTATTTCGCCTTATGAATGTAAAAATGAAGTGGATTTTGTCGTGGAACTGTTTAATCTGAAGCTATATGTAAGATTTATACTTGTGAAAGAAACCGACATAGATTTAGACCTCAAAAATAAATTTCAATTGCCATAAAAGGAAAAGCTGGCTTGAAACAACTAAATATATATCATGCCTTGTAATTAACAGACTATAGTCTGTTAATTACAAGGCATGAAGAGATAAAATCAACGGAAAGAAAGTGGGGGAGGGAAAATAATGGGAAACTAGAGCACAAAAAATCACCATCTGCAATTAACAGACTATAGTCTGTTAATTGCAGATGGGGGTTGGCGTTGGTTTGATGTTGGTTTAGCGAATTATTGGGGGATTATTAGTTATCAACATTGTTTGGCGGGGAAATGTCTGATATAATGTAGTCAATATGGCTAATGTAAATTTGCGAAATAAGGTGGTGGTGCCGATAGTTTTGATTATTGGCGTTTTTATCGGAGGAGCGGTTGTTTTGCGGACAAAAGGAATCGGCGCGGCCATACTCACGGAAGGCAAAAAAGTGATGTTTCCGATCGCCAGCCAGCCGGACGCCGACCCTGACAACGACGGATTGAAAAATTGGGAGGAAGATACTTACAGAACAGATCCGCGAAATCCGGATACCGATGGAGACGGATATCTAGACGGGGAAGAAACGGCTTCCGGATATGACCCGACTATACCCGCGCCAAACGACGCTCTTGAAGGAACAGATGCCAGCGCGCCAAGGCCTCTGCCTAAAAACCTAACCACTCAACTGGCTCAACTCCTGGCCGAAAAAATAGCCAAAGGAGAAGTGGAGCCGTCTTCGGCAGATAAAATCTCGCTTGACGATTCAAGCATCCCATACAACCAAGAAATCATAGACGAAGTATTTTATGAAGTCGGCCAGCGCGCCAAACAGTATTTTGCCATGCCAGAAATAAGAGACACAGATATTAAAATTTCAACCCAGCCGACCGATTACGAAGAGATCGGAAGATATATAACAGCAATGTCTCAAACTATGGCTTCAAACAGCGCGGCAATAAGCTCAACACAGACGGAGCCGGAAATAATCAAAGAAGCGGTGGAAACAAAAGATATGCGAAAAATCGGGGTTTTGCTTGAATTATATAGACAGGGAGCGGAAAAAACAAAACAAATAACGGCGCCGAAAGATTTTGCCGACATTCACAAAAAGCAATTGGCGATATTTATGCAACTGGAAAAAATAATGACAGCCATAAAAAACCTTGAAGAAGACCCGGCGATGGCAAGCGCGGCTATTGAAAGCTACCCCGTAACAATAACTGCTTTGGAAGAAATGGGGAAAGAATTGGTGACAAGGATTGAAAAATACCAATAAATCGGAATTATGAATAATGAATCAGGAATTACGGATACGGACAAAAAAATTAGATCATTTACCGACTTAGACGCATGGAAAGAAGGACATACTCTGGTTTTAATGGTTTATAAAATCACAAAGCAATTCCCAAAAGAAGAACTATTCGGACTAACAAGCCAAATGAGAAGAAGCGCTGTATCCATTACTTCAAATATCGCGGAAGGTTTTAGCAGGCAATCATTTAAAGAAAAAATACAATTTTATTCTATAGCGCAGGGATCAGTGACGGAATTGCAAAACCAATTTTTCATTTCAAAAGACGTGCAATATATTTCAATAGAAATATTTAATGAAGTATTTAAACAATCCATAAAGGTTCATAAAATTATGAACGGTTTAATAAAGAAATCAAAATTCATTCATAATTCCGATTTATAAATGTTCTCTTTTACCCCATACACAATTTTGCCTAAATCCATATCAACTCTGCTGATTTTGGTTTTTATAGCCAATCTGGCGCTTTTTGCAGTGATATTTCATCCGGAGCCGGTGGAAGCTGGGATATTAACCACCGTTGTCGCCGACGTCACTGCCGCTATAGATGCGGTATGGAAAGCCGCAAAATTAGTATGGGAAAAATCTATTGCCGCGAAAGATGCGCTCTACAAAACATGGGACCAATTTAAGTCCTCTCATGGCGTTATCGCGGAAGCTATTTCTCTTACTTTCGCTATCGCCATGCATCAAATATTGGCGAAAATGACTAATGACATCATGGCTTGGATTAATGGCGGATACCGCGGCAAACCAAAGGTAATGACAGATTTTAGGAGTTTTCTTGAGGAAGGCATAGATGAAGCAGGGGGTATTTTGATGGGCGCCATCACCGGCCTGGACCCAAAAACGCTTTGCGACGCTAGTTGGATAAAATTAAAACTCGCTCCGGCATTTAGCGGGCCTTATGCCATACCAACATTTGGCGAGAAAGTGCAGTGCACATTCAGTGGAATGGCAGATGGCCTACGGAGATTCAAAGAGGACTTTCGCAACGGCGGATGGCAATCGTTCGTTCAATACGCGGAAAAACAGAATAATCAACTTGGGCAAACAATGATCGTGGCAGAGGAAGCGGCAAAAATTGAAAGCAAAGAAGCGGCAAAAAGAATGGCGGAGATCACTGCCGGAAAAGGATATTTGGCTCAAAAAAAATGTTATATCTCTAAGGTGCCAGAAGGATCGCCATCTAGCTGGCAGGGCAAAGAATTGGGAGAAGTGTTTAAAACCGCTGGTGGGGGATTCTGGAATGAGCAACAAGGGGAAGCAGTTAATGAATTTAATAATCTATATGAAGAACGTCGTGTTTATGATGACATTACAGGACAAGAAACAATTATTCCTAAATCAGCTCAATGGGATCAAGGAGCCTTTAATCAGTATTATGGAAGTAAAGTAAGTCAGATGGGGAATACTGGGTTTGGCAGTATTGAAGAGTTTAAGGGAATGATTATCTCAAGTGGTGGGGAAGTTGACTGCAAGATTGTCACACCGGCAGAAGACATTGCCGCCCTTTCTAACAAAGCTCTAATGGCTCCTATTGAAAAACTTCAGGGAGCAGTGGACAATTTGATGTCCAAAATGGGAACTGGCATGGGAGGCGTGCTCAAACCGTATGTTATGGCAATCAGCGCGACGGTATTAAACGACTTATTGCAAAGAGAAAAGGGATTGGTTGCCAGCGTTTTTACCCGTCCGCCAAAAAGTAGAAAAAATATCAGGCAAAATACCGGAGCTTTGCAGTCAAATGCTATGCT
>CAYIVQ010000011.1:12929-23209 GCA_964366905.1 uncultured Candidatus Saccharibacteria bacterium | reverse complement strand
CGTTCCATGAAAGATTACCCACATATAACTTCTTTGCCATAAATGATGTGTATAATACTTAATAAATAATCGTAGGCCGACCTGTTCATATTTATCTCTTGGGCGAATAATCGCGCAAGGCTTTACTCCTCTTACACATCAAGATGCAAAGAAAGAGAACTAGGAGCGCAGGATCCGAACAAAATCAATTTAGCGGAGTGAATTCTGGCAAGATTCAAGGCGGGAGGAGGAAGCGGTAGTTTACGCTACCGCGACAACGAGCAACGCAGAAGCTTGCCAGAATTCGCCCGCCCTTCGGGAAGCAGAAAAAACGGCTGATTTCTTCGTTGCTCCTCCTTGAAGTAGTGATAACTACTCCTTCGTCGTCGCGTCTTGAAATCATCTCATTTTTTCGCTTCTAAATTGATTTTGTTCGGATCCTGCGCTCCAATATGACCATTCCTACTATTTAAGAATAATACACGAAATCCCAAAAAAAGCAATAGCAGGGAATATTGTGGATAACTTTTATTTTGATTTAAAGGTTGGCGAGGTATAATAAAAACATAAATATTAATTTTAGATTATCATGCGTTTTATTGCACATTTGTTTTTAGTTTTGTTATCTTTTTTTGTTTTAGCAGGCATAGCGCAAGCGGCGCCGAACGCGCCGACAAATTTTTCAGGTTATTATTATGTTGCAAGCGGATACGGAATGGTTTCTGTGTCTTGGACGGATAATGCAAACGATGAAGTTGAGTTTCAACTCTTCCGTAAACTTTCAACTGATGCAGGATGGCCGTCTTCTTGGCTGACTAAATATGGAGCCAAATCAACTCCGGCCCCGTCAACCGTTCAGTCCAATGATCCGAATGCCAACTTGCCAGCCGGGACTTATGATTACAAAGTTCGGGCTTGTGATTCATCAAGCTGTTCTGATTTTTCAAATGTTTACAGCGTGACGGTAGGCAGTTCCGGATCTGGCAGCGATACAACTTCTCCTTCTTGGCCGTCGTCTTATACAATCGGCACAAGCATTCTTTCTTCAACCGGCATCAGTGTCTCTTGGTCGGCTGCCACTGATAATATGAGCATTGCCGGATATAAAATTTATCGCAACGGGACTCAAATCACAACAACTACTTTAATATCTTATACCGATGCCAATTTATCTCCCGCCACGACTTATATTTATTCTATTATCGCTTATGATGCCGCTGGCAATAACTCATCGCAAATCACAGCATCTTCGGCAACAACATGGAACGACACATCAAACACTACTTCAACTAGCACGACGCCGGTTACTGATACTACAATCCCTGTGATTACCAATGTTCGCGCGGAAAATATCATGGGTCCAGGCACGCAAATCAAATGGAGCACTGATGACGCTTCAAACTCAAGGGTTTCATACGGGTTATCCGCGAACAATTTATTTTATTTAGCCGATTACCGATGCGATGGCACGGGATATATAACGAGCCATTGCGTCAACTTAACGGATTTGTCTGCCAATGCCGTTTATTATTATAAAGTGAAATCGCTTAACTCGGCCGGTTTAGACGCTGAAAGCGCCGTTTATCAATTTACATCCGCTTCGTCTGCCGCCGCCATGGATACCACTTCGCCGACATCTCCAACCGCTGTTTCTTCTTACGCGATATCCTCGTCCGGTATAAGTCTTTCATGGTCCGGCGCCACGGACAATATGGGCGTGACAGGATATAAAATTTATCGCAACGGGACTTACATATCAACATCTTCAGGTCTTTCTTATGCTGATTCAGGTCTCTCGCCGTCGACGAGTTACTACTATAATATTGCCGCTATGGATGGCGCAGGGAATATTTCCAATATGAGTCCGTCAACATCGGCTACAACAATGGCAAACACCAGCGCAACGACAGCTATTACCTATGCCAGCATCTCCGGCAAAGTGACTGATTGGTCCGGCGCGGCTGTGTCCGGAGCTAATATTTATATTTCTTCAAGCGATCGTTATTATTCCGCGATGACAGACAGCAGCGGCCAATATTCTTTTGTAAGCGTACAGGCCGCGACATACAGCGCCAAAGCGTACGCGCCATCCGGCGTATCGTATCAGCTAGTTTCAAAAGGCGCCGCGTTGACAGCCGGTCAAGCGCTGGTTTTGGATTTCCAATTTGCCGCGTCAGCAAAAACAATCAAAGGCAAGATTTCTTATCCTGACAGCCGGCCGGTAACCAATGTCGGTATCGGCGCTTACAATAGCGTTTCCGGCGCGTGGACGAATGGTTACGTGAATGAACAAGGTACTTTCGTTTTACAGGTTTCCGGCGGCAAATGGCAAGTAAATATTTATCCGAAATATACTGCCGGTACGGCTTCTCAAACTAATGATTGGTCATACATGGAACCTCCACGCGAGGCGACATTTAGAACCGATGAAAGCATTGAAGAAGCAATCATTGACTTTACAGTAAAAGGCGCGCAAGTGGCTGTTAGAGGTATCGTATTTTTGCCGGATGGCAGTGCGCCATCTTCCGGTATCGTTACTGTGAGTTTGAAAGGATCATCCGGTTTTGAACAGCGCCCAAATATTGATTCATCCGGTTTGTTCTTTATATATCTGCCAGCTGATACTTATAACGGAGAAGTTTTTTCAACTGATTCGCGTTATAGCGGAGTTTCAATCGCGCCGTTTTCTGTGTCAAACAATTCGATTGATTTAGGCAAGTTCTATTTAAAAGCAAAATCAGAGAAAATAAAAGGCGCGGTGAAAGACGCGAACGGCAACGCGGTGACAGGCGCATGGGTCAGCGCCAACCAATATACAACCGGCAAATTCGCGCAAACTAAATCGGCCGAAGACGGTTCGTTTGAGATATCGGTGTCGGCGGGCGAATGGAGCGTACAGGCATATACCGATCCAATGCTCGGATATTCTTATAATCAACCGCCTAAATTTTTAAGCGTGCCGTCCGGCGGAACAGTTGAAACGCACTTTGTGATGACTAAAAGCGACGCTCAAATTTCCGGCAATATCGTTGACGCGAATGGTCAGGTGGTAAGCGATGCGTCTGGCTATATTTCAACCTATATCCCTTCCGTGAGCATGACGACGATGTATTCTGCCTCGCCTTCTTTCGGAGGGCAAATTGAAAAGGGCAGTTTTAGTTTTAAACTGCCGGCCGGGACATACACGCTTAATGTCCATTTCCCGCCGGACTCCGCGCATATTTCTCCTTCACCGCAGCCGATTACCGTGGCTTATGGCGAGGCAAAAAAGATAAATCTGGCAATTGCTAAATCTGATGTAACATTAAGCGGGTTTCTCAAGGACGATTCCGGTAATATCATCAAAGGATTGGGCGATGATAAGGTCAAGGTGTATCTTTCCACTAAAGGAGGCACTTGGCATAATTTAAAAATCGATGCTAACACTGGCGCTTTCAGCGCGCAAATTTCGGCGGGTACATGGTATTTGGGGTATTGGACGGATCCCGCTTCCGGTTATGTTTCTTCCGGAAAAGATATCGAAATTATTTTATTAGCCGGAGAGAGCAAAAAGGTTGATGTCTCTTTACTGAAAGCAAATAGTATTATTTCCGGCATTGTAAAAACATCAGATGGCATCCTGCTTGCCAATGTCTGGATTTCGGTTAATTCCAGAAGCTTTTCAACAATGAGCGATCAATCTTCCGGAGCGACATACGGTTCCTCGTATGTTTCCGGAGCAAGCAGCGATACATCCGGCAAGTTTGATATCAAAGTTCCGTCCGGGAAATACTTTTTACAAAGCTCATATCAGATGAGTTCCGGATATTTGAATCCTTCCGAAGTGGAAGTAGCAGTTGAATTCGGCAAAACTGCGGCGGTTGAAATTGTGTTTAAAAAACCGGACGCAATCTTAAGCGGCATCACGACTGTTAATGGTAATGGCGCGCCGGCGTATGTATGGGCGTGGCGAGATTCTGGCGGATACGCGAACGCGCGCGCCGATGAATTTGGCAAATACTCATTTGCCATTTCGCGCGGCGCTAAATGGCGCGTAGCCGCTTCCATGGAGAAAAACGGTTCGTATTATAAATCAGCCGATGTTGTTATAGAAGTGGGAGATCAGGCGGCAGTAACACAGGATTTAACATTGCTTTCTATCGCGAATATGCCAATCGCGACCGAAAGAGTTGTGGAAACGGTAAAGCCTCAAAGCGTGGAACTTGGCAACGGCGCGAAAGTAGTTTTACCGGCGAACTCCCTCGCTACTGCCGGAACCGCGAGCATAATGATGAAGCCGGAAGTGGAAGTGCCGTCTTCCGGTTCAACAAGCGTGGTCGGCACCGGCTATAAAGTGGAAGCAAAGAATGAAAACGGCCAGGACATTACTAATCTTAATTCCGAGGTTACAATCAGCATACCATACAACGACGCTGATCTTGCCGCTAAAGGATTGGAGCCGGAAAATTTGACGCTAAGCTTTTTTGATGAAACCGCGCAAATCTGGAAGCCGGTTGATAAACAGGTAGTGGATAAAGATACTAAAACAGTATCAGGCGTTGTGAGTCATTTGACGCTTTTTGCGCTAGTCGCGCCGGCCGATACAACGCCGCCTTCCGCTCCGACAAGTATTTCCGCAGTTGTCGCAAACGGTCAGATTAAACTAAGTTGGAAGAATCCGGCGTCTGATTTCCATCACATAAAGATTTATCGCTCTTCTCAAAAAGGGTCATTGGGAGAAGTCGCGTTTAACTATTTGACAAATGAGTCCCAGACAGATATTTCAAGCGGAAAGGTCGCGCATTATACCGTCAAGACTGTGGATCTTGCCGGGAACGAATCTGCCAATAGCGGCCAGTATGCCGTGGATCCAACAGGAAATATTACTACCCCTATCAATACGGAAGAATCGCAAACGCTTTCCATTTCGACCGAGGCAATGCTTATTCAAATAGAAGGCGATCCGCGCGTGTATATAGTAGCCAACAATTTCAAGCGTCATATTCCAAGTCCGTCAGTGTTTAACGCTTATGGATATAAGTGGTCAGATATTAAAAAAATAAGCTCTGCGGAAGCGGCTAAATTCGCGACTACCGTTTTAATTCGGGCGAAAAACGATACTAAGGTTTACGCGGTTGCCAATGGTAAGAGAAAATGGATAACTTCCGCGGAAGAGTTTAATAAGAATGGTTATAAATGGAATGCAATTGCGGAAGTTAACGCTTCCGAGTTGGCGGCTTATGCAGATGGGGGAATTGGCAATCAAATTACAGCGCGTCTTTCATCAGGCATGAAAAATGAAGAAGTAAGATTGCTCCAAACATTTCTTGCAAAAGACAAGGAAATTTATCCTCAAGGATTGGTTACCGGCATGTTTGGCAAGCTTACGCGAGCGGCGGTGCAGAAATTTCAGAAAAAGCATGGCATCAAAGATGTTTCCGGTATTGTCGGTGATAATACGAAAGCTAAAATAAACGAACTGCTTAAAACTAGCGAATAGCAAGCAGAAATAACAGAAAAATATGATTTTTAGAAAATCATTCATTAAAATACTTATCGTCATATTTGTTTTATCCGCGATTGTCGGCGTCGGAGTGTATTTTGTCGGTACACCGATAAAAATCTCAAATAGTTTTCATTATTTTCAAGTGCCTGATGTAAAAATCAGCAAAATTAAATTGGAGCTTGTATATTTTGTCCCGAGTGACCAAAAGCCCGATGAAAATTTTTACATAGCGCTGGAAAAAGCGGCTAAAGAAATTCAGAATTTTCATTTAGAGCAGTTTCGCGGATTGAGCGCTCTGCGCTATGCTATATATCCAAAGCCGGTGGCGGGTATTGAGTCTTCGGCGTTTTACGATGGCTTTAATACTGCTAATGGCAATCCCGGAGCTATTAAGAAAATCTTTTTGGAAACAGCGCCACGCGTGTTCAATCCTAATGGCGATATGTATGACGCAAAATTTACCAGAAGGCAAAGTGATGAATTGCCGATAAGAGTTTTTGTTTATCAAGGCGTTGGAGCGTCGAGCGGTGTATTGAGCGTGATAATGTCTTATGACTACTTCACAAAAACAAATTATGGCGCGACCACGCTTTATCATGAAATACTTCATAATCTTGGCGTGCCGGATGAGTATGATTATGTCACCGGAAATGATTATTCCGACGATATCATGGGCGGCGGCAGGACGAAGCCGATTAGTCAGACATATATAAGAGAAGAAATAAAGAAGCAGATGATGCAGTAGCTTTCGTGATCTTATGTTCTTCACTATTCGCAATAAAATACTTTTTCTGTTTATTTTAATTTCCATAATCCCATTGGCGCTTTTTGCCGTTTTGGGCGGTTATTTCATTAATTTAGCCCAAAGTTACAGTGTTGCTCAATTGGAGAGCCAGTTCATCGGGCAAAAAGAAAAAGAAATAGAAAAGTTTTTTTCCGATGTCAGTTCATTATTTAACATACAAATTGCTTTGCCTATTGCTTCGCTTGGCAGTGTGCCGGCGGACCAGCGAGAATTTTTACTTAAAGAAATAACCGCGTCAAATAAAAATATAGAAAAACTGGCGTTCCTCGAATACGATTCTCTTTACGCTGATAAATTGGAAAATGGCATGGAACTTAATAGATTGGAAAATGGAGTATTTGTCGCGGAACTGTCCAACCAGAATAGCTCGCCGCAATTTAGGGCGGCGGTAAAAGGCGATAACTATTTCGGCTCGGTGCGTCAAAAAGACGGTGATTTTTTGATGGCAGTTGCGGCTCCGGTAAAAAATAAGGACGGTATTATGATCGGGGTTATGAGCGGGGAGATATCTTTAAAGCCGATAACTCAATCCATAAACAGCGCTATGCTGGGTTCGTCCGGTTATCTGTTGCTTACCGACGATAGAGGCGTTATCTGGGCACGGCCGCCGCAATTAAAGGAAGCTGGGTTTGGCTCAAATGTCTTTATTTTATCAGTATTGGGAGGGGAATATGGCGGCGTTGCCGGGCAAACTCAAGAATACCAATCCACATTTGGAGATCTTGTGGTGGCGAGCGGAAAAAAACTCAACGGTATCGGCTGGGCGCTTGTCGCGGAATGGCCGAAAAGCGACGCTTACGCGATAGTTTATTCTATAATCAATCAAGGGATCATATATCTTATTTTAATTTTTAGTATCGCGGTGGTTGCCGCTCTTCTTTTCGCAACCAGAATTACAAAACCGATAAAAATTTTAGATCAGGGCGCGAAAGTAATCGGACAGGGGAATTTTGCGCATAGAATTCAAATCCAAACTAAAGACGAACTTCAAGATCTGGCGGAACGATTCAATGAAATGGCAAAAAATCTAAAAGGCATTGGAGAACTGCGGGAAACGCAAGCACGTCTGGAAGGATTGTCAAAAAGCTTGGAGAAAGAAAAAGAGCTTTCTCAAATCAAAGATAAATTTATAGCCACCGCTTCCCATCAATTGCGCACCCCTGTTTCTGTGATCAGATGGCTGGCGGAAAGCATGCGTGGCGCGACTGCTCAAAATAAAATGGCGGTTGTGGAATCACAGCTTGATGATTTGTATAAAAATATGGAATCATTATCGCTGGTTATCGGAGACATACTTACTGTCGCGGAATTAGGCATCGGATACCAGCCTGCTTCTTTGATGCAGTTCTCTTTAAAGAAAGAAGCTGAAGAAGCAATTAGCAGGTTTAAAAAAGACGCGGAAGAAAAAAATATAAATTTACGGCTCAAACTAAGCGATGAAAAGGATGATTATAAAATAAACGCCAGCCTGTTGAATATTCGGAGAGCAATGGAACATTTAATCGCCAATGCAGTGGCTTATACTAAAAAAGACGGTAATATTTTAGTGGAATTGTTTCGCGGAGAGAATGGGATAGAATTTTCCATAAAAGATGATGGCATCGGCGTCTTACCGGAAGATCAGAAGTTAATTTTTGGAGAGTTTGCCAGAGGTAAGAATTCGGTTGAAATGAAAAATGTCGGCACCGGACTAGGATTATTTATAGTTAAAACCATCATAGAAGGTCATAAAGGCAAGGTGGGAGTGGAATCGCCAACTGTTTGGGAGAAAGACTCCGCCAAGATCAAATTAGGTTCAAAATTTTATTTTTTCTTGCCTTTAGAAAATGAGATTAATGGTTAATTATGAATTACATGTGTAATTACTATCGCAATTATACATGTAATTCATAATTAAACAGTCTGGGTTTAAAAAAATTTATACCACCCCTGCAAACTTGTAATTAACAGACTATAGTCTGTTAATTACAAAAATGAGTATTGCCACTTTGTCGAAATTTGACAATTTTATTAAATTTAGATATTATGTTAGACACTTAGTTCTTTTTAAAGAAAGGGGGTGAGGAAAGATGGGAGGACCTAGGGATTATATAGGAAAAACGGATGACGGAGATAGAGTTTTCGAGAATCAGAATGGTGATAAATATACCATTGACAAAGAGGATATCACTGGAATCGGCGGTCTCTTTGAAGTTAATCATGAGGCAACCAATGCAGAGATAGATCAGGCAGAAAACAATGGATTATAATATTTTCACTTTAATTCTACCTCAGGAGGAATCCGCCTCCTGAGGGATTTTTTATTCTTGCATAAACTATATAAAAAATATGATAAAAAATATCAGAAACATTGCAATAATCGCGCACGTTGATCACGGTAAAACTACTCTCGTGGACGCTTTGTTGCGCCAATCGGAAGCGTTCAAAGTCAAAGAAGACAAAGGATTAATTATGGATTCAAACGATCTTGAGAGAGAGCGCGGCATTACTATTTTTTCCAAAAACGCGGCGGTAAAATATAAAGATTTTAAAATCAATATCGTGGACACTCCAGGACACGCTGATTTTGGCGGCGAGGTGGAGCGCATCATGGGCATGGTCAACGGAGCTTTGCTTTTGGTTGACGCTAAAGACGGCCCGATGCCGCAGACTAAATTCGTGCTTAAAAAAGCTCTTGATGCCGGACTCAAAATTATCGTTGTCATAAACAAAATCGATTTGCCGGAAGCAAGGCCGGATTGGGTGCTTAATCAGACTTTTGATCTTTTTGTTGAGCTTGGCGCGAATGACGAGCAGGCTGACTTTCCGATTATATACGCTTCGGCGGTGGAAGGAAAAGCCGGACTGGAATCGGATCTTTCCAAAATGCAAAATGTTCAACCTCTTTTTGAAAAGATTATCAGCGAAATTCCGGCTCCAAAAGTTTCAGACGCGCCGATGCAGATGCTTATTGTCAATGTTTCTTACGATAATTATAAAGGGCAAATCGCCATTGGGCCTCTGCTTTCCGGCGCTATAAAAAAGAATCAGCAAGTGATGCGCGTTACAGCGACCGGAGAAAATATTCCGTCGCGTGTCGTATCGGTGATGACATTCGACGGGCTTAATCGGATCGAAGTGGAAGAAGCGGAAGCCGGAGATATCGCCGCTATCGCAGGACTTGAAAACGTTAAAATTGGGGAGACAATCGCCGATTTCCAAAATCCTATCGGATTACCGTCTATAAAAGTAGAGGAACCGACTGTCCGAATGCTTTTTTCCGTGAATACCTCGCCATTTTATGGCAGGGAAGGGCAATTTGTGACTGCCAGCCATATAGCTTCCCGTCTTGCCAAAGAAATTTTAAATGATGTGGCTTTGCGAGTTGAGCCGTCAACTTCTGAATCGGCGTTCATAGTTTCCGGCAGAGGAGAATTGCACTTGGCTATATTGATAGAAAAGATGCGCCGCGAAGGATATGAATTTCAGGTTGCCAAGCCGGAAGTGATACTTAAAGAAGAAAACGGGGAAAAACTTGAGCCGTTTGAAGATGTGTATTATGAGTGCCCGGAAGCGTTCTCGGGAACTGTGATTGAAAAAATGGGCAAGCGCCGCGGCGAAATGAAAAATATGAAGATGGATAGGGGAGCGGCTCATTTGCACTTTTTGGTGCCCACCAGAGGGCTAATCGGCTATCGCTCGGAATTTTTAACGGACACAAAAGGCGAGGGGATTATGAATTCATTGTTTCATAGTTATTTGCCATACACCGGGGATATCAAAGCTAACGCTCATGGGTCGCTGGTCTCTTTCGAATCCGGCGTCAGTAATTCATATGGTTTGCTTAACGCGCAAGAAAGAGGCAAGCTTTTTATTGGACCGGGCGTAGAAGTATATGAAGGCATGATTGTCGGCAAAAATGCCAAATCGGAAGACCTTGATGTTAATATTTGCAAAACGAAAAAATTGAGCAATATGCGGTCAAAAGGCGATGGAGTGGCGGAACATTTTGACGCTCCGCTGACTTTAAGC
>CAYIVQ010000011.1:0-12829 GCA_964366905.1 uncultured Candidatus Saccharibacteria bacterium | reverse complement strand
ATATGAGTAAATCAAATTTAGTCAAAATAAAAAAGGTTAAACTGGATAAAATAGAAGCTCTTCGAAAGAAGGGCATTGAGCCATATCCGGAAATCAACGAGGAAATTATACCGATAGCAGTGGCAAGAAAGCAGTTTGACGATTTGGTTTTGAGCCAGAAAAAGATATATCTGGCTGGGCGAGTTATGGCAAAACGCGAGCATGGCGGCTCTACTTTTATTGATCTTTACGACGGAACTGCCAAAGTTCAAGTATATTTAAAGCAAGATTCTCTTGGGCCAGATAAGTATAAACTGCTTCTTGATTATATAGATATGGGCGATTTTATCGCGTCTCGCGGATCGTTTTTCATTACTCGCAAAGGTGAGCAGACTCAAGAATTGAGCGATTTCATCATACTCTCCAAAGCGGTTTTGCCTTTACCGGAAAAATGGCACGGACTTGCTGATGTTGAAGAGAGGTTTAGAAAAAGATATTTGGACTTGCTCATGAACGAGGAAGTAACTGCCAAGTTCATCAAAAGATCGCAAATTATCCGCGCTTTAAGAAAATTTTTGGAGCAGGAAAGCTTTATGGAAGTGGAAACCCCGATTTTACAAACCATTCCAGGCGGCGCTTTGGCAAAACCTTTTAAAACTCGCTTGAATGCTCTGAAAATGGATTTGCATTTGCGCGTCGCGCCGGAACTTTATTTGAAGCGGCTTTTAGTCGGCGGATATCCTCGTGTTTATGAAATAGGGCGGTGTTTTAGGAACGAAGGCATGGATGCCACGCATAACCCTGATTTTACGATGCTTGAATGTTACGCGGCGTATAAAAATTATCAGGATTTTATGGATATGACGGAAAAGCTGATAAAATCTTTGATTACTGACGTTCTGCCAGGAAGCGGATTCCAGA
This sequence comes from uncultured Candidatus Saccharibacteria bacterium, assembly GCA_964366905.1. Classification (GTDB taxonomy): domain Bacteria; phylum Patescibacteriota; class Minisyncoccia; order GWC2-36-17; family WO2-46-25; genus CAYIVQ01. The sequence continues at coordinate 11,929 of CAYIVQ010000011.1, read as the reverse complement.
TAGAACGCGATGGTCAGATAATCGGTTTTCAGCAAAAATTTGTTCGAGCGGAGATGACGGAGCTTATCAAAAAACACACAGGCATAGATTACGATATTCTTTCGGTGGCGGAATTATCCAAAGAAGCGAAGAAATTAAAAATAAAAATTCCGAAAGGCGCCGGCAAAGGTAAAATTGCCGATGAGATATACAAAGAAATGGTAAGGCCGCATTTGGTTCAGCCGACATTTGTCATTAATCATCCCATTGAACTTTCTCCATTGGCGAAAAAATTAACCGATAATCCGACGAAAACCGCCAGATTCCAATTAGTAGTCGCCGGCATGGAAATCGCCAATGCTTACTCGGAGTTGAATGATCCGCAGGAACAGCTCGAGCGATTCAAAATTCAGGAAAAAATCGCTAAAAAAGGCGACGAAGAAGCGCAAAGAATGGACATGGATTTCATAGAAGCGCTTGAATATGGCATGCCGCCGGCGGCCGGATTGGGAATAGGAATCGAACGGCTGGTCGCGTTGTTCACCAATTCGCATTCAATACGGGAAACCATGCTCTTCCCGACAATGCGGCCTAAGAAATAAATCAAATGTTATCCGTAAAATTTATAAGAGAAAATTCCGAAGAAGTGAAACGGCGGTTGGCGAAAAAACTCATCAAGCCGGTATTGGTTGATAGTGTTTTGTCTTTGGATAAAAAACATCGCGAATTTCAGCAGATGCTTGAAGGATATCGGGCGGAGCAAAACAAGATCTCCGAAGATATATCCGCGACTAAAGATAATGAAGAAAAAAATCGCAAAGTGAATCAGATGCAGACATTGAAAGCTGAAATCAAGAAAATGGAACCGGAGTTTGAGGCATCCGAGCGCGATTTGAAAGAAGCTCTGCGATTATTGCCTAATATGCCTTATGATTTCGTGCCGGATGGCGAAAATGAAACGGCAAACCAAGTATTGCGCGAAGTCGGGCAAAAGCCGGAATTTAATTTTGAGTTTAAGGATTACATCGCGCTTGGCGAAGAACTTGATATTATTGATGTTAAGCGAGCGGCGAAAGTTTCCGGATCAAGATTCGGTTATTTGAAAGGCGGAGCGGCTCGTTTGGAATTCGCGTTAATACAATTTGCGTTTGATATTTTAATTGAAGAAGGGTTTATGCCTGTGGTTCCTCCGGTTTTAGTCAAGCCGGAATCTATGCAGGCAATGGGCTGTGTCGGGCAAGATGCCAGCGAAGTGTTTTTTATTGAAAAAGACAATTTATATTTAGTCGGCACATCCGAACAATCAATAGGGCCGATGCATAAAGACGAGGTGTTTTCCGAAAATGAACTGCCGGCGCGATATGTTTCCTTTTCTTCTTGTTTCCGGCGCGAGGCCGGCTCTTATGGCAAGGATACGCGCGGCATTTTAAGGGTGCATCAATTTGATAAACTGGAAATGTTTTCAATTACTAAGCCGGAAGATTCGCAAAATGAGCATAAATTTTTATTATCTCTTGTTGAGAAATCCATGCAAGCGCTCGGGGTTCCATATCGGGTAGTCTTGCTTTGCGGAGGAGATACGAGCAGGCCGTCAGCCGCTACATACGATATAGAGTCATGGATTCCTTCTCAAAATACATATCGCGAAACACATTCAATTTCCGATACCTTAAGCTTCCAGTCGCTTGATTTAAATATCAAATACCGCTTCTCGTATGACGGCAACCCGCGAACACAGAGAGCGGAGCAGTCACCGCATGATGGCAAGCAAAAAACCGATTATGTCCATATGCTCAATGGCACTGCGTTTGCCATCGGCAGAATAATTATCGCCATTCTTGAAAATTATCAACAAGCGGACGGTTCTGTTAAAATCCCGGAAGTTTTGCAAAAATATATGGGAGGAATGACAGAAATCAGAAGCACGAAATCAGATTTTTAGTGTTTATTATGCTCATCAAATCCAACCTTAATCTGTATAATCACAAATTACAAAAGAAAAAAAGAATGAGGCATTTAATTTATGCCTCATTTTCTTTATTGATGATCTGCTTGTTTTTTTATACTTTGTTTTTTAGCGATTATTTCACGATTAAAGACATCAAAATTTTCGGAGCGGAAAGTATTCCGGAGAGTTTGCTTAAAGCCGAGATCGCCGGCGCGTTGGGTATGCGTTCGTTTGTATTCCTGAAAAATGCCAATATATTTGCCATGCCGTCTGATTTTTTGCAAAACGAATTAAAGGTTAAATTTCCAAAAATAAAAACAATTTTAGTTGAAAAAAATATTTTTAAACGAGAAGTTTTATTTGTCGTTGCGGAACGCAAAGCAACAGGAATCACCTGTAAAAACGATGAGGGCCCTTGTTTTTATTTTGACAGCGAAGGCGTAATTTTTAATTCATCCCCAGTTATTTTAGGGGCTCAGGTTTTGAAAATAATAGACGATACCATTAATACCGATATGATATTGCCGAATCATAAGTATCTTGAAGCGCAAATCGGGCTTATTGGTTTTCTGAAAAATAAAGCGCTTGAACAAAACAATATAACTTTGCGTTATTTCAGCTTTTTAAACAATCACGGCGACATTTCAGCGGAAACCATGCAAGGGTTTAAGATTTTTTTCAATAGTCAAATAGATCCGGCAGAGCAGATAAAAGTTTTAGACGGAATTTTGGATAGAGAGATCAAAGATCAAATCTCAAACCTTGATTATATAGATCTGCGGGTTGAAAGCAGAGCGTATTATAAGTTTAAGTAGTTGTTTAAATAATTTGCATAAGAAGAGAAATCTGGATATTGCGCAATAGAGGAAATTATGTACCACAATATGAGAAGCGCTAACAAAACATAAAGCTTGAACTGGTCCGCGTAAAACGCGAATAAATTTTTCATTGTCTGAAATGAAAAATCAACCTCAAATCGCGGACGCTGTTTCAATAGATTAAATATTAGATACGGAATCAAAAGAAATAAAATCGGCAGTATATAAATATAAGTATCTTTGCCTGACCTCCAACAAACAATCGCGAGAATAAATAGGACAAAACCTGCGGCGCGCGGCGTGAATAAATCGGCGAGATTTTTGATCCGAAAACCCGAAAACCCGTTTAATTGATAATGTTGTTTCAGAGAGGCAAAAATGAGCAGGATTATCATAAGTAAAATGGCATGCAGGGCTAACGGTTCATTGAAGAAAAACGAGCTTGGTGAATTTACTGCCACTGTTTTTAAAAACGCTAAAAAATTATTTGAAGACGCGTAAAAGAAAGAAGTTGCGCCAATAAATATTCCGGTGATGATGGTTTTTCTAACAGACGGTTCGTTAAACAGCCATAGTAATACAAAGGCGGAAATCATTATCAACGCTGTCATTGTTAGCGTTGAATTAAAATAGTTTCCCACCGACAGAATGGATGGAGAAAAAGCGAACAGCAATAACGCCATAAACCCTATTCTTTTGCCAAAGAATTTAGATCCGAATCTGAACATCAGATATCCGAGAATCGCGGTGGCGACAGACGGGATTAATTTTGTTTTCGGCAGAGCATCTGAAGCTGTATATAACAATATGAACATTATCGCCGAAATTAAAATGGCGACTCGTTTTAAAGCTTTTTCGGACATAATTTGATATAGCATATAAGCTGCGCTTAAATAGCGAACGGCTTTTCTAAAGAAACTCATAGGTTGATAATACTTCGGTCTGCGGAATAATATTTTTTGTATAGGGCAGGCTATGGGCTCATTAATGTATAACTCTCCTGAAAGTCCATCCCATTTGGATGTGAGCCATATTGTAAAATTCACCAGATGAGCCCCAGCCTACCCGACACATCCAAATGGGATGGACTTTCAGGAGAGCCTTAAAAATTGGCGACAAAAAATATTATTCCGCAGACCGAAGTATTATAGCATTTGAAGCTAAATGCGGGCAATGATATAATGATTTTGAATAGTAAAGCAATTCAATGGAAAATAAAATCTTTGACTCTATTTCTTATCTGACCGATATAATCGCTAATCTTGATAAAATGGATTACAGGATATGGGTTATCGCGGCATTAGCGATAATTACTGTCTTTTTACTCGCTCTCGTTATTATCTGGATTTCTAAACAACCCAAGCGGGATAAAATTCAAATTAATCCGGTTAAAGATGGCACTTCTTCTTTCGGCGGAGTAAATCAAGGCAGGCGGTTTAAGTTTTCGGAAAATGTGGCGGCGGCGTATCAAGTGCCCACAAGCAAAGAAGAGCTTGATTTTATTGTCGCTTCCAATTCTGTACCGGAAAATTTAAATCTATATTCTAATAAGAAGCAGACATTTAATAATATCAATCAGCAATTAACGCAATATATAAAAGAAGCGCGAAATTTCGGCATGGACGATAAGGTTATAGCTCAAGAGCTGAAAAAAGTGGGATGGGATGAAGGGAGTATTAAAGATGCGCTTAAATTATAAATTAAATCTTTTATTTCTCATAAATCTCCAATGTTTCTCTAATCATTCTTTCCAGCGAAAATCTATCTATAACAGTCAGCTGTCCGGCTTTTGCCATTTCTTTCATTTTAAGCTTATTTTCCGCCAATTTAGTTATTGTTTCTTGCAGTTTGCCCGGCGTCATATCACGGATTAAGATACCGTTTTGCTCATTGGATATTATCTCCGGTATACCGCCGACTGTTGATGTGACGCATAAAACTTTTGCCGCCATTGCCTCGAGCAAAGCATACGGCAAGCCTTCTTTCTTGGAAGACATGACAAAAATATCAAATGCTTTAAGATAGATGCTCGCGTTTTTTATCACGCCGGGAAGAATAAAATATTCATCTAATTTATATTTTTGTATAAGCGACTCGATTTTTCCCATTTCCGGACCGTCTCCTATGAGGATGAATTTTATGTTTGAGTTTTCGTGAACGGCGGAGATCGCGGAAAGCACTATTGTATCCAAAGCCTTTGTTTTATAAAAATTCGCGATTGTTCCTATTACAAAATCTTTTTTATCCAGTTTGAGCTTTTCTCTTGCTTCATCTCGCGCGATCAATTCTATCTTTTTAGCATTGATTCCATTGTGAATAGTAACAAATTTTTCAGCGGGAGCGATTTTGTATTCTAGCGCTTTTTGTCTGTCATATTCGGATACGCAAATGATTTTGTCTTGAAATCGCGCCGCAAAACGGCTTATAAACGTAATTATTTTTAACTGCAACGGCGGCCTGGGATCATTAAACGCCCAGCCATGCGCGGTAAAAATAATTTTTGGCGCGCCGGCCAATTTTCCTATCACGGCGCCCAATGCCCCGACTTTCGAGCTGTTTAGGTGCAAAATATCGGGCTTTTCTTTTCTGATTATCTTGTAAAGTTCCCATGCCAGTTGAAGCTCCAATATCGGATCGATGTCTCTCTGCAAATGCTTAACCTCAATGAATTTGATATTATGTTTCAATAGCGCTTCATAAATATGGCTATTTTGCTGGCTTGCCACGGCAACTTCAAAGCCAGCGTTTTTCGCGCCCATAGCCAAATCCAGCACGTATTTTTGAGCGCCGCCTATTTCAGATTTTGTGATAAGAAAAAGAATTTTTTTCATCCCGCTAAATTGATTTTGTTCTAATCCCACACCACTACTCAAAATTTATAATACCGCAAAAAGTCAAAAAATAAAACCCCGCTTTATTTTTAAGCAGGGTTTTTTGTATTTTTATTCTATATTATTCCCAGATTTTCAAGCTGTTTTGGAAGGTTTTGATCGTCGGCGCATAATGCCGATATGCCTATTGCTTCGGCGGCATCTAAATGTTTCTTGGTTTGTCCCAAGTATACTGGATTAAAAATTTTTCCACCCGTTCTTTTTCCCAGTTCTTTATGAGCCATCATCAGCATTATTGTGTTGGGCATCGTCATTCCGATTTCAAATGAGAGTATGCAACAGGAGATGTTGATATTGCGCGTAAAATAGCCGCGTATTCTTTCCCAATGAGCATGATTCGTGTTAACAACAGCGGCAATAGGGACTTTCATATTAGGAATCATGCGGTGCATCCTATCGCTCGGGATGCCAATACTGCTGCACCATATATGGACAAATTCTTCATAATTGAGTTTACCCAACATTAGCGTTCGTTTTACATCTTCAAAAAAGCTTTCCAACGATTCCCCCTCATTATATTTTTTAAGAGGATTTGGAATATTAGTCTGCATGCAATACATTAGACTGAATTTGGATATTCTTTTCCATATCTCTTTCGGACTTATTGAATATTTTTTGGCTCTGGCCAAAAATTTGCAGAACGGTTGATGATCGAAATTAAACAGCAGACCATCGCCTTGTATTATGATTCCATCAACATTTTCCATCGCATACCTCCTTTGTTATATTGTTAATAATACTATTGAACGAATATTATGAATACTAATGATATTATTTATTTGTGTCAAATCCTATTTTTTAATACTTGTATCTATCAACTACTAGCCCGTCCGGATCCCGCAGAAGCACATCATCGTGGTCGTTGGCAAAAATTTCTTTGGGTTGATCCAAGTAAACCATCCATTCATCGCGAAAGAAATCAAAAAAATTGGAATTTCGTATTACGCATTGCGAGTAATTAAATCGTTCGCTCAAATATTGGCGGCATTCGCTGTCAATTAAAGCGTCATTTAAATTAGGCTCTTTGCATCCGGATGTTTGGGAAATGATTTTTTGGCAATACGCGCTGAATTTTTTTGCTTCATTCGGATCGGCTTTGGCGCAGTAGTTCGGCAAAGCCGGACTGAATTTGAAATTTTGATTCAAATATCCGACGCATTGATTGATTCGGAAGCTGTATCCCATCGGGCTTTTGCCGGCATAAACGGTAAGTTTGCCTTTTGGAGGCAAAATTATTTCTTTTTTATCAGGATAATATACGTGTTGCGGTACATCGTATGCTTCGGGAAAGCCGTATCGGGTGTTGAATTTTTTGCTACCAATCGTCCAGCCTGAAAGTTTTATCGGTTCATTACTTGGATTGGCTATCATGAAGCGCTCGCCTTTGGATTCTTTTGACATTGCGCTAACGGATGATAAAGTCAGTTTTTTATAAAGAGGCGATATGTTGACCCAAAATTCATAGCTTTTCGGAATTCTATCCGTGTTGCCGTCCGGATCTTTTGCTCTTACAAAAAATTTATAACGTCCACTTGTTTGCGGCAGTTTGATTTTTCTTGATTTTGCGGAAGTTGAAACCCATTTGGCGTCCACTCCTTCCAAAAATGTTTCAAATTTCAGAGTTTTTTTATCTTGTCTGCCAGGCACCCCGTTAAATTGAAATTCCGCCTCCATGCCTTCAATGACTCGATCGGGGAACGCGGATAAAATTATCAGCGGAGGCGCGATTTTTGCCGGCTGCGTTATCGGTGTCCCTTCCGGAACAGATTTTAATTTTTTTGCCGAGATATCCATTATTATCTGCCAAGGCAATCCGAGATTTTCAAAATCTTGAGCGGTTTTTATCCAATATCTTTTACCTGATTTCACTGCATACACCTTAACGCCGTCCCCGCCTTTTCCCGCTGATGCCCTAAGCAATGAACCGTCCGGATAGTTGCTTGTCGGCGCTATATTTTTTCCTATCGGATAATTATCAAGATCCTGATCCGGAACGATAAAAATTTTTTGCCATTCAAATTCAAATCGGTTGAATGTTTTCGCGTCCGGGACCCAGCGTTTTATGCCGTTTTCCAGAAAATAAACTTTGGAACTGCCGATTCCTTTGACCAATATGCCATCGTTTAAAACAATATCCGCGTGGCTAAAAGAAGGGGAGAACATCGCTAATAAAAATAAGACGGCAACAGGCAGGATTTTTAATTTAAATATCGCTTTAATCATAATGGAATATAATACAATAATTACATATTGGTGTCAAATATTTTGCAACCATCAAATTATAATATATAATTAAATCATGCTGAAATATAAATGGAAAATTTTTACTATAATCATTATAACAGCAATTGTCGCCGGCGCATATTTTTATTATAGCCGGGAAAAGCCTCCGACATATAAATTCGAGATCGTAAAGATTGGCAATTTGTCGCAGGAGGTCAGTGTTACCGGCAGGGTCAAGTCGGCTCAAAGCGTTGATCTGGCTTTTGAAAAAACCGGCAAAGTAATCGGGGTGTCCGTAAATGTCGGCGATAAAGTTGAGCCGGGACAAGTTTTGCTCAAATTAAATAATAATGAATTAGCCGCTCAATTGGCGCAGGGAGAAGCCGAATTGGAAAGCGCCAAAGCTCAACTCGGGCAATATAATGCGGCGCTTGAATCTCAAATCGCGAAATTAAACGAGCTGAACCGAGGCAGTAGAATTGAAGAAATTGAAATATCGGAAACCAAAGTTCGGAATGCTCAAAAAATTCTCGCGGACGCGGAAACGAATTTAGGGAATATTTTAACAAAGGCCAAAGTTGATTTGGATGAAGACTATAATAGTGCGCTTGACGCCGCGGCAAAAGCGGTTACGGTCGGGACTAATTCGGTTTTTGTGGTTACCGATATGCAGTCCGCGCATTTTTCAGGCAGCGACCAGCAAAGCATCGATGTCGCGGACGCGAAAGCGGAAGCGGTATCCGCTCTTTTTGGCGGACAAAACGCGGGGCGATCGTCCAAGGATGCTATCAGCAAGTTGAATGGCGGCGCGAAAGGCGCGGTGGAAAAAGCGAGAGTTGAGCCGATTCAAGCAAATATTGATAAGGCTGTGGCTGATGTTGCGTCAGCTATTCAAAAAACAAAACAAATGCTTGAAGCGGTTCCTGTTATTTCAACGCTGACGTCGACGGAAACAACAAATTTGAATACGGAGAAAACAAACGTCAACGCGGAAATTATAAATATTTCCGGCAAGCAACAGGCGATTTTGGTGCAGAAATCCGCCAACCAATCATCCATTTCTTCCGCGGAAGCGCAAGTCAACGCCGCTAAAAATTCTTTGGCGACTGCCAATGTCGAGCTGGCTTTATTAAATGCGGGATTTTCACAAGAACAGATTATCGCGCAAGAAGCTCAAGCCAGGCAAGCGGAAGCAAATATTTTAGTTCAGAACGCGAAGATAAAACAAGCGGAAGCCAATATGCAAAATATCCAAGCTCAATTGGCGAAAACTATATTGCATTCTCCGATCAGCGGTATTATCACCAGGCAAGATGCCAAGATTGGGGAAATAGCATCCGCGGGTGTTTCCATGATTTCTATAATTTCCGACAAACAATTTGAAATCGAATCCAATATTCCGGAAGCCGATATTGTTAAAATTAAAGTCGGCAATGAGGCGAAATTAACGCTTGACGCTTATGGAGATGATCTGGTTTTTGCCGCCAGAGTTATTTCAATCAATCCGGCGGAAACTTTTGTGGAAGGCGTTCCGACATACAAAACCACTTTGCAGTTTGTTAAAGAAGACGACCGGATTAAATCCGGCATGACGGCAAATATGGATATTTTAACCGAAAAACGCGAACAGGTTATAGCCATACCGCAGCGCGCTGTTTTCACGAAAGAAGGCAAAAAGTTAGTGAGAGTTTTGGATAACAGTGGCGGTATTTTAGAAAGAGAAGTTAAAACGGGCATAAGAGGATCTGGCGGGAATATAGAAATAACAGATGGATTGATCGAAGGAGAAAGAATAATTACATTTGTGGAAACAGAATAAAAGTCCGTAAAGTCATTGCGCCGCTTCGCGATATTATAAAATGTCTCTTATAAATGTAGAAAATTTGGAAAAGATATATCCAGACGGCACTCCGGCTCTCCGCGGAGTGTCTTTTTCCATAGCAAGCGGAGAATTTGTGGCTATTATGGGGCCATCCGGTTCCGGCAAATCAACACTGCTTCATATACTGGGTTTTTTAGATAGACCGAGCTCCGGAAGATATTCTTTTGACGAGAAAACAATCGCTGATTACACTCCAGATGAGATTGCCAAAGTGAGAAATAAAAAAATGGGATTTGTGTTTCAGGCGTTCAATCTTTTGCCGCGCGTATCGGTTTTTGAAAATGTAAAACTCCCCCTGCTTTATTCCGATGTTAAAAGATCGCTTCACAATGAGCTTGTTATGAAAGCGATAAAATCCGTTGGTTTGGAGCATCGCGCGAATCATGAATCAATAAAGCTTTCCGGAGGAGAAAGGCAGAGAGTGGCAATCGCCCGCGCGCTGGTTAATAATCCCAGTGTAATTTTTGCCGATGAGCCGACAGGTAATTTGGATTCAAAATCCGGTCAGACCGTTATGGAAATAATCCGGGATCTCAATGAAAAAGAAGGATATACAGTTATTTTGATCACCCACGAAACCTATACTGCCGGGCATGCCCAGCGCGTTATTAATGTTCGCGATGGTCAGATAGAAAGCGATGAAAAGATCAACCATCGGCATCAAGCAAATCATTTTATCAAATAATCTGTTTTAGATTGCGAAATGCGTAGTTTGTCATTCTGAGCTTGCGAAGAATCTAGTATTTTACTTGATTTTCAGAGATTCTTCGGTCGCTGACTCCCTCAGAAAGACACAAAAATAGCTATTTCGTAATTCAAAGTAAAGTAAACAATTTTCTCGTATGAATTTTCGAGACTCAACAAAAACCGCGTTCAATGGATTAAGAGCGAATAAATTCCGTTCCGCGCTGACGATTTTGGGCATAGTTATCGGCATTACCGCTATTATTTTAATCGCTTCAATAGGAGAAGGAGCGCAGAAACTGATTTTAAACCAAGTCCAAGGCATCGGATCAAATACTATCGGCATCGCTCCCGGGCGGCAACCGGAAGGCCTGTCTGATTTTGCCCAAATTTTCAGTGATTCTCTGAAAGAGAAAGATTTGCGAGCACTCAAACAAAAAGCCAATGTTCCTAACGCGGAAAAAGTCATGCCGATAGTGTTTGGCGGAGAAGGGGCGGCTCACGGCACTGAAACTTATCGGCTCACAATAATGGGCGGTTCGGAACTTCTCGCGGAAACATTTGATATTTTCCCATCGGAAGGGTCATTTTTTACGGACGAAGACATTCAAAACTTCGCCGATGTGGTTGTCATCGGCGCCAAAGTAAAAGAAGAATTATTCGGCGAATCGGAGGCGTTAAACCAAAAAATCAGAATCAAAAACAGAAACTTTCGCGTTATAGGAGTACTGCCGAAAGTCGGGCAAGTTTCGTTTTTTAATTTTGATGATACCGCCTTTATTCCTTATTCCACCGCCCAACAATATATTTTCGGCATTAAATATTTTCACCGCTTTATCGTAGAAGCTGAATCGGAAAGCGTCATCCCGCAGACGGTGCAAGATATAAAAATGACATTAAGAGAGTCTCACAATATCACAGATCCAGACAAAGATGATTTTTTTGTTGAAACCCAGGTTGATATCGCCAAGCGTTTAAGTATTATAACGGATATTTTAACTTTGTTTTTGATGTCTATCGCGGCTATTTCTTTGGTGGTCGGCGGAGTCGGCATAATGAATATAATGCTTGTTTCCGTTTCCGAACGGACGAAAGAAATCGGTTTGCGAAAAGCGATCGGAGCCACTGACGGAGATATTTTGCGCCAATTTCTTTTTGAGGCGGTAATTCTAACCTTTTTTGGCGGAATTATCGGTATCGCGGCAGGAACGCTTCTTTCTTTCATCACTTCGCTCGTTTTAAGTCGGCTCATCGCTCTCGGCTGGGAATTTATTTTTCCTATCCAAGCGGTTTTGCTCGGCGTGGGAACCGCCGCGTTGGTAGGCTTGATATTCGGCCTCTATCCGGCTCGTCAAGCCGCTAAAAAAGAACCCATCGAAGCGTTAAGATACGAGTAGGATTATGAAGAAAATATTTTTTATAACTATTATAATTATAATTTTAATAATGGCTGTCGGCGCGTTATGCGCCGGAGCATTTTACTGGTACTATTTAAGAGGGATCG
>CAYIVQ010000010.1:9021-23343 GCA_964366905.1 uncultured Candidatus Saccharibacteria bacterium | reverse complement strand
AGATTATATTTGGGTGTTCATTGGCCGACCGATATTTTAGGAAGCTGGATATTGGGGGGCGCGTGGCTGGCAGGATTGATTTGGCTGTCGGAACGCCAGTTTAAGGAAATAATAACGAACAAATCCGAGTAGTTTAGCGGCAAACCTGCCAGCCAGTCGTCTTATCGCCGATGTAGCTCAGTTGGCAGACCTGCCCGCCAGTCGCCTTGCGCCGATGTAGCTCAATTGGTAGAGCAACGGTATCGTAAACCGTAGGTTGTCGGTTCAATTCCGACCATCGGCTCCAGGCGCTTGGCAGGCGGGGCAATCGCTTCGTAAGCGATGGGTCGTGAGTTCAATTCTCACCTCCGGCTCTGAACGCTGAACAAAGAGGGAACAATACCTTCGTAAAGCAGAGGTCGTGAGTTCAACTCTCACCTCCGGCTCCATTTTTTGGTTTGACAATAGAATTAATATCTGGTAGGATTATTTCATGAATTCACAATCTGCAATTTCTCAAAAATCTTATTTTTGGTTTTATTTTAAAAGCTCTGGGTCAGGAGTTAGTTTTTGATATTAAATAAAATCTCATTAGAATATCAAAAACAAGCTCCGGACTACGGAGCTTGTTTTGTTAGAGTGGCACAGCTTTTTAACAAAAAACATTGGCAATTAAGCTAATGTTTACAAAAAGAAAGGAGAATGTTATGAACAGCATTGAAGACATTCGTATTATGGGCATTAAACCATTGCCATCACCAAGAGAAGTCAAAGAGTTGTATCGGCTTGACCCGAAAATTTGCCGGGCGATCGCCGGCTATCGCGAAACAATCGCTAAGATTATTTCGTGGGAAGATGATCGTTTTTTGGCGATTGTCGGGCCTTGCTCCATTCACAGCCAGAAAGAAGCGGTGGAATACGCAATGCGGCTCAAGAAGTTATCCGATGAAGTGAGCGATAAAATTTTTATCGTGATGCGCGCGTTTTTTGCCAAACCGCGCACGACCGTAGGATGGAAAGGCTTAATCTATGATCCGCATCTTGACGATTCCTGCGATATTGCGGAAGGCGTCAGACTGGCTCGCGAGACGGCAAAACAAATTGTTGAGCTCGGCATACCCATCGGCACCGAAGCCCTTGACCCTTTTACCATTCAATATTTAAGCGATTGTATCGCCTGGGCGGGGATCGGAGCGCGCACAGTTGAATCACAATTGCACCGCGAATTGGCAAGCGGACTCTCCGCGCCGGTTGGTTTTAAAAATAACACCAATGGCAATGTCTTGGTGGCGTTTGACGCAATGGAAGCGGCCGGGCATCAGCATGTGTTTTTAGGAGTTGGCGATGACGGTCGCATCGCCCGAGTGGTAACTCGCGGCAATCCAAGCACTCATATTATTTTGCGTGGCGCCAACGGCGGTGACAACGGAAAGAGCGCGACCAACTATGGGGAGAAACAGGTTCAGGAGGTAGCCGCTACGCTAGGCAAACGTGGTTTGTCTTCGGCGATAGTGATTGACTGCTCGCACGGTAATTCCGGGAAAAACCACCAGATGCAAGCCGGCGTGTTTTTCGAAATATTGAGACAACGGAAAACAGGCCATTCGCATATAGTCGGCGCTATGCTGGAAAGTTATCTTGAGGAAGGCAGTCAAAAAATTTCCCGAAACCGGTCGTTTTTGAAACGTGGAATTTCTATTACCGACGCCTGCATAGGCTGGGAAGAAACGGAAAAATTACTTAAAAAAGCATATGCTTTGCTCTGATGAAAATATCCTAAAAAAGGCAGACGAAAAAGTCTGCCTTTTAATTTGATTTTTCGTGCGCGTATATGATATCATTTACAGTATTATGGAAAGCATTCAGGAAAAATTAAAAGAAATACAGGAGGGCCTTCAGAAAATGAAGGACTGTCTTTGACTTGGCAAAAATTACAAGTGAAATAGAGGAGTTGGAAAAAGAAACGCAAAAGGAAGGATTCTGGGACGATCATCAAAAAGCCGCTTCTATCACATCTGAACTGGACGCTAAAAAAGAAGAACTAAAAACTCTGGAAGAATTGGAAAACAGCTTGCGTAAAATTGAGGAAGATTTTGAAGCAGTCTCGCAGATGCCGGACGCGGAGAAAGAGCAATTTGAAAAAGATTTAACGGCGGAAGTTTATGATTTAAAACGGGAACTGACAAAACAAGAACGAACAAGATTTTTTTCCGGCAAATATGACAAAAACCGCGCGATTATATCAATATATGCCGGCGCCGGCGGGCAGGACGCGCAAGATTGGGCATCGATGTTATTCAGAATGTATGTTAAGTATTTTGAAAAGAAAGAATGGGAATATTCCGTTTTGCATCAGCACTACGGAGAAGGGGCGGGCACTGCCGGACCGGTGACTAAAAATGTTACAGTTGAAGTTAAAGGGAAATACGCGTACGGATATTTGAAGAGAGAGGTCGGAGTGCACCGGCTGGTTCGCGTTTCCCCGTTTTCCGCTCAGAAATTAAGGCATACATCTTTCGCTTATGTTGAAGTTTTGCCGGAAATAGAAAAAGCGGATATTGCCAAATTGGAAATAAAAGATGAAGATTTGGAAGTTGACACTTTTCGTTCATCCGGACCGGGAGGGCAGAATGTGAATAAAAGAGAAACAGCCATAAGAATTCACCATAAACCGACCGGCATTGTTGTCGCTTGCCAAAGCGAGCGCTCACAGCAGGCGAACAAGGAGCAGGCGATGGCATTACTGGTTTCCAAGCTGGTTGAGCAATTGGAAAAACAGCAAAAACAGGAAATTTCGGAATTAAAAGGAGAGAAAGTAAAAATCGAATGGGGCAGCCAGATACGCTCTTATGTTTTGCATCCGTATCAGATGGTGAAAGACCACAGAACGGAAGCGGAGACTTCCAATATAGATGAAGTATTAGACGGAGAACTGGATTTATTTATAGAGGCGGAGATAAAATACAAAGTTTAAAGTCTATAAAGTCCGTAAAGTTTAAAGTCATTGAGTCGCTTCGCGACATTCGTAGACTTTAAGGACTTTACGACTTTATGAACTTTTGACTTGCGCAAAGCGCTCATGATTTTATTCGATAAAGTTTTTAAATCATATAATTCGCATTATGCTTTGGAAGACATAAACCTGACTATAAGCCATGGCGAGTTTGTTTCTGTCGTTGGGCAATCCGGGGCGGGGAAATCCACTCTGTTGAAGTTATTAACGGCGGAAGAAAAACCGACGGAAGGCAAAGTTTTTTTTGATAATCGCGATTTGAGCCAAATCAGCAAAAAAGATCTTCCGTTGCTTCGCCGCAGGATAGGAACTGTTTATCAAGATTTTAAATTATTGTTTCAAAAAACGGTTTATGAAAATGTCGCTTTTGCCATGGAAGTAGTAGGCAGAAGCGAAAGAGAGATTAAAGAAGATGTCCCGCAGATTCTCCAGCTTGTCGGGCTGGAACACAAAAATAAAAGCTTTCCCAAAGAGCTTTCCGGCGGAGAACGCCAGAGGGTGGCGATCGCGCGGGCGCTTGTGCACCAGCCGGATTTGATTATCGCCGATGAGCCGACCGGCAATCTTGATCCGCTCAATACATGGGATGTGGTTCGGCTTTTGCTAAAAATTAACGAGCTTGGCACAACCATTATTTTAGCCACCCACGACAGAGAGATTATAAATATGTTGAGCAAAAGAGTGATCAGCATAGATAAAGGCAGGATAATCAGGGATGAGGAACAAGGGAGATACATACTATAAAAGTTCAAATAATTTATTTATGTTTACAGTTTTTAAAAGAATTTTCAAAGTCGGGTTTCAAAATTTCTGGCGGAACGGCTGGCTTTCCACAGCCACGGTTTCTGTCATGGTTTTGGCATTATCGGTAGTATTGGGCGTGCTTCTCGCTCTGGTGCTTAGCCAGGCTTTGATTTTGAATCTCCAGGACAAAATTGATGTTTCCGTATATTTCAAAAAAGGAACAATAGAAGAAGACATCAAAAAAATACAAAACGATCTTTTGGTAAAATCGGAAGTAAAAAGCGTCAAATATACTTCGGAATCGGATGCCTTGGAAAAATTCAAAGAGAAGCACAAAGAAAATCAAATAATTATTCAATCTTTAAGCGAGCTTGATGAAAATCCTCTGGAGGCGAGCTTGGATATCAAAGCGACCGCGCCGGAAAAATTCACGGCCATAGTCAGTTTTTTGGAAAACAAGAAATACGAAGAGATTATAAATAAAGTCAGTTATTATGAAAACAAAGAAGTGATCGATCGGCTCACTAGCGTTACCTCCGCTATCAGAAAAATCGGCGTTGCCATCAGTTTGGCACTCGCGATCGTTGCCATTCTTGTTTCTTTCAATACCATAAGAATCGCCATTTATACATTGCGCGATGAGATAAACATCATGCGGCTTGTGGGCGCGACGAATTGGTTTGTCAGAGGACCGTTTGTGGTGGAAGGGATTTTATATGGAGCAGTTTCCGCTATTGTCACAGTCGCGATTTTTTATCCGATAGTGCTTTTTGTCGCTCCATACACAGACAGCATTTTCCCCGGCTCTGATTTGACAGGGTATTATCAAGCGAATTTATTGCGTCTCTGGATTATTTTAGCTGTTTTTGGTATAGCTATAGGAGTGATTGGCGGCATGATAGCAATGAGGAGATATCTGAGAGTTTAGATCTCTCTCTTTTTTGCGGGATCGTCTAATGGCCCGCCCGCATCGCTACGCTCGCCAGAAACGCTGTATCTACTGCGAGCTGGCGAAGCGTTGCGGGCGGGTAGGAATATTAGCATGTTTTACACATATGTTTTAAAAAGCATTAAGGACGGCAATCTTTATGTCGGATGGACAAATAATCTTAAAAATAGATTAGAGGAACACAATAACGGCTTTGTCCAATCAACTAAAAATAGGAGGCCGCTTGAATTTATTTATTATGAAGCTTGTTCAGTAAAAGAAGATGCTATAAAACGGGAGAAATCTTTAAAAACAGGATTTGGGCGCGCGTATTTAAACAGAAGATTAAGTGATTTATAATTATTGCGGGATCTGCTAACTGGTAGGCAAACGGACTCTGAATCCGTGAATCTAGGTTCGAGCCCTAGTCCCGCAGCTGATAGAAAAATCATTCTGCATTTCAGCAGAATTGATTTTTCATCATCCCGAGTGAGGTCACTTCAGGCGACCGACGAGGGGCTACTTTTTTGATTTGGTTTTAAAAATCGCGTCGAAATGAGCGCATTTTCGACGAACATTTTGAAATATGCGAATAATCGAATATCAAAAATTAAAGTGGGTTGATATATGCAAACCATCGGAAGAAGATATCAAATATCTGTCCGAGAATTTTGATTTTCATCCTCTGATTTTGGAAGAAATAAAAACTCCCACTTATCACCCATTGCTGACCGCATACAAAACATATCTGTTCTGGATCCTCCATTTCCCCAATATGGATTCCAGTAATCATAATATACAATCTGTTGAAATTGATTTTTTGATTACCAAGGATGCTATTATCACCATTCGTTACCAGAAATTCCATGATTTTGAACAGATTATGCAAGAGATACAAGACAATCCCAGCTCTTTCATGCATAAAACTGCCGCCCATCTTTTTTACTATGCAATCAAAAAATTATTTAATGCCACATTTCCTGAATTGGATAAAATCAAGGAAGAGATTGATCAATGCGAAAATAAAATATTTCGTTCGCTCGACGATAAAATCATTGAACGAATCGCTTATATAAAACATCGAGTTCTTGATTTTATTCGCGCTTTCAAGCCGCAAAAATCTGTTTGGGATGCATCGCTGGCTATTGTTTTGGGCTTTTGGGGAGAGGAGAGGTTAAAACCGTATTTCACGGACTTGATTGCCGATTACAGCCGCATACTTTATTTTGCCGAAACTCATAAAGAAGTGATTGATTCGTTGCACATGACCTCCAGCTCTCTGCTTGATAACAAACGCAACTATGTCATCAAAATACTGACGGTTTTTACGGCCATTATTTTGCCGCTTTCGCTTTTGACTTCCATTTACGGAATGAATATTATCCATCTGCCGTTTGCAGAGCATCCGATGGCATTTTGGTGGCTTCTTGGAGGCATGACTTCGGTGACGGTGATAATGCTTTTCTTTTTCCGCCGCCGAAATTGGATTTGATTTTATAAATATGAAAAAAATCATTCGAAGTTTTAAAAACGCTTTGCGCGGATTGGAACAGGCGTATAAACGGGACAAAAGTTTCAGAATGGAAGTGTGGAGCGGCTGGATTTTAATTTTTGTCGGATATATTTTCTGGCCGATTTCCGAAGCGGAGGCGCTTTTTATGGCTCTGGCATTTGCTTTGATTTTGATCGCGGAACTTTTAAACACCGCGCTTGAACGCGCGTGGGAGCGCCTCCATCCGGAACATCATGAATTGGTCGGCGCGAGCAAAGATATAGCTTCCGCCTCCGTATTTATCGCGGTGATTTTTGCCGGTTTGGTGGTTCTGATAATGGCTCTGGCGCGTTCAGGGATTTTAAAGTAAAATCATTAGGACTTGCGCGCTTGATCAGGAAGCCAGTCAATCCAGAAGAATCACCTGCTCAAGCCGCAAGGGTTTGCCCAATTTCTTCGTTAAAATCTGCGTTTGAGACTCGCCGTACATCAGTACGCCTCGTCTCAAGCCTCGATTTTGCCTCGAACTTTGGCAAACGCGCAAGTCCTAATAATATTTGATTATGATTTCATTTTCTGATTTTCAAAAACTGGATATCCGTATAGTTAAGATCGAGCGCGCGGAAAGAGTGGAGGGATCGGATAAATTAATCAAGCTTTTGGTTGATTTAGGAGAAGAGAAACGCCAAATTATTGCCGGCATAGGTAAAAAATACGCGCCGGATTTTTTGATCGATCAGCAGATTGTAATTATTGCCAATCTGGAGCCGCGCCAACTGATGGGGCTTGAAAGTCAAGGAATGTTACTTGCCGCCAGCGGAGACGATGGTCCCGTGCTTTTAATGCCGTGCGAAGGAGTAAATCCAGGGGCGAAGGTCGGATAAAAAAACTATCAACTAATACGCTCCAGCGTATTAGTTGATAGTTTTTTATGATTAAGGAATTCATACTCTAATGAGAGCAGGCGGATACAATTTGAAGCATTTCGTCGGCTTCTTTTTGGGAGAGTTTTTTTATGGCGAAATTTTTGTGGGCGACTATGAAGTCGCCTATTTTTATTCCCAGCAAATATTCAAGGCAAATTTCCGATGTTTTATCGCCAAAATCAATTAGCCCGAATTTTATCTGGTCTTTATCATAAATTTTTTTTATTTGTCCGGGAATGGCAAAGCACATATTTAATGAGTGGAGCACGACAGGCACGGGTCGTATGCTCGGATAAGTTTCTCAATCAGATCTCTTTTTTCTTCCAAGCTTTTATCTTTTGCGATTGTGCGGAGCACTTCGTTCGCGTCCTCTTCTATATTAGTAAGGTTTTGCACGGTCGGGGTGATAATGTTTGAGCGAATAACCAGTCCGGCGTCGTCAAATTCAAATTCGTAATAAAGCGTGCCTCTGGGCGCTTCAATCGCTCCGGCGGCATGAGAAGCTCTAATCGTAAATTCCGTTATTTTATCATCAACGCCATTTCTTACAAGAAATTCAAGCTGTTTTTCGGCTTCAGCCAGAAAATGGTTCACCTCTATAGCTTGAGCGAGATTGTTTAGATAAGGATTATGTTGTTCCAGCAGACGCTCAACTTTTTTATACATCTCGCTTGCAGGCGGCAATAGGAGATTGCCGGAATTTTTGATTCTTGCGAGCGAGCCGACCATAAATCCTCTGCTGTTGTGTTCGCCGAACTTGGCGGTGGAATAATCTTTCACAGTTTCTTTAATAACCGAAGTGTAATTTTGTATTGATTGGTTCAGGCCTTTTGTGGAAATTATTCTGCTGGAAAGATACGAAGGATACGCGCGTTCTTCGGGAATTGTGGTGAAATACTCGGTTGTCCTTCGCAAATCCGGATATTCAACGCTTGAAGCGAGATTGAATGTGTGTTCGCCTTCTTTTTTGGCTGATTTTACTTCTTTAAGGAGCGACTTTAACTCTTCTTTGCTCGGAACTTTGTGGAAACCGCCGACTGTCGGTGTGATCGGATGCACGGCTCTGCCGCCGATAGTTTGAGCTATCCGGTCGGATAAATCTCTTAGTTTGACGGCCGCTTTAAAATGTACCGGATGTTTTTTGGCGATTTCTATCCCGCCGTCCGCTCCCAAATATTCAGGCAGAGCGAGAAAATAAAGATGCAAAACATGGCTTTGCAGATTTTGCGCGGAAAGCATAATCTTCCGCAGGGCAATGCTTGATTCGGAAAGTTGCACTCCAAAAGCGTTTTCCACCGCGGAGAGGCAGGCGATGTTGTGGGCGATTGGGCAGACTCCGCATATTCGCGGGGTTATCCAGAATGTTTCGTCGTAGCGCCTGCCGACAATCATGCCTTCAAACAATCTTTCTCCTTCAAGCACGTGAAGCTTGGCGGTATTTGTTTCCAGATCTACTCTTAATTCTCCGTGCCCTTCAATTTTTGCGATATAGTTTGGTAAGTTCATATAAATTAGTTTTTAAAATACTTTTCATACTCCGGTGTTGCTTTCAGGAATGTTCCGAAAAAATCAGACATTTCTTTTTTGTTCATTTGTTTTTCTAAAATAGCCATTAGCGCGGGAATATTGGCGGCTTTGCGCGGGCCGAAACAACCATAACAAGGAAGGCCGCCGCTCACGCAAACCGCTTTGCATCCGCCTTGAGTTATCGGCCCCAAGCACGCTTTTTTATCCAACAATCTGCAGGGATTTTCTTTTTGTTTGCAATCATAGCATACGGAATAAGCTCTGTAAGACGGGCCTTTGCCGGCGAGCAATTCGCTCAATATTCTGACCACTTCGTCGCCGTCAACCGGACAGCCATGTATCGAAAAATCAACCGGCACATAAGCGGAAAGAGGGAGTGAATCAATTCCTTTCGGTTTGTAATCTTTGCCGTATATCGCATTATACATCGCTTGCCGGTCGGCTTTAGTCACTATTGCCGGAATACCTCCTATAGCGGCGCAGGCGCCAAGCGCCACCAGTACTTTTGTTCTTGCGCGGATTTGTTTAACCTGTTCAATTTCATCTTCCGTGATCGGCGTTCCTTCTATTATGGCGATATCAAAATTATCCGCTTTTGCCATTTTCTGTCCAAGCCGCCAGTCAATTATATCCACATATTGGAAAAAATCCACGATTTTTTTGCCCAAAGAAACTAAAACCACCTCGCATCCTTCGCAGTCGGTCATGTCGAAAATCCCGAGCTTTATTTTGGCGCTTTTTTCTTTTGCTTTTGTAATTAATTTGTTATTTTTCTTTACCATGGCTTAGAATTTAGATTTAGGATTTAAGAAATAATCAACTTTTTGCTTTCTTATTCTTAAATCGTAAATCTGTCTTCAATCCCAATTCTCCTTAATCTCTGAATACGGGAACACAGGTCCTTGCATGCACAAGTATTTATGCCCGCAAGCGCAATGCTGGCATTTGCCGATCCCGCATTTCAATCGGCGTTCATCTGAAACATAAATGTTTTCGTCGGCGATGCCAAGCGGATGTATTGTTTCCTCGATTGATTTCATCATTGGCCCCGGCCCGCATACCGCGACAATAGTGTCTCTCGGGTCAACTTCAATCTTTTTACAAAGTCCGGAAACAAATCCGATTTCTCCTTGCCAATCTTGCGACGGTTTATCTATTGTCAGGCATAAATCAATTTCTGCTTTCTGCCATCGCGGATATTCTTTTTTAAATAATAAATCTTTCGGCGTTGCCGCGCCATAAAGCAAATGTACTTCGTCATATTTTTTCCGGTTTTCAATAAGATATTCCACAAGCGAAACAATGGGCGGAATACCGACTCCACCGGCTGCCATAATGACGCTTTTTTTAGGCATTTTCTGAATCGGAAACCCATTACCGTATGGTCCGCGGACAGTGATAGTGTCTCCTTTATTTTTGCGATGCAACTGTTTCGTCACATTACCAACGGAGCGCACGCATATTTTAATATCGGAATCGTATGGCGAAGAAGCCAGTCCGAAAGTCGATTCTCCATATCCGAAATCTCCGGCCATGACGAATTGCCCGGGCGTAAAATACAGCCCGTCTTTGCTTTTCTTGAATTTCTTTGCAAGCTTCAAAATAAAAATCTTAACTGTCGGCGACAGCTCTTCAATGTTTATAATTTTTGCCAGTTGCGGCTTATAAAGATTTTCCATTATATTCTTCCACAATTTTATCTAACACTTTCTCCACATTTATGCCCGCCGGACAGAATTTACTGCAACGGCCGCAACCGACGCATTGCGCCTGCCCGTATTCTTCTAATCCGCGCACGAATTTATGGAAATACCAGTTGAAGTAGCGGTTTTTCAGCGCCGGCCGGAAATTTTTCCCGCCTGCATCGTTATGCGAAGCATTGCGGGCAGGCCCGCCTGCGATTTCTGCGAAATTCGGCAAAGTGCAGGCGTCCCATTTTCTGCATCTTGAGCACGCGCCAGACGAATAATCAGTCTGGTCTTCAACATCAAAGCAATAGCAAAGCGGGCAGACATAAGTGCATATTCCGCAACCCATGCAGATTTTTTCTAGTTCGTCCCAGATTTTGCTTTCTCGCGACGCCAGCACCGCTTTTTTCAAAATATCTTGGTCGTAAATTTTTGTCGGCTCTGTTGTAATTGTCGAGCCGAGCGCTTTCTTGTCTGTTTTTTTCGCTTTAGCTTTTTTCAGCATCTCCGCTCCTTTTTTCGTTCCGGCAACGGCTAGATAATTATCCCCCTCTTTTCTTATCAAAAAAATATCAAACTCCGCCATTGTTTCAAGATTTTCAGTTACGCCCCATTTGGCGGAAAAATCGGCGCGCCCAATAGGGGAGATGCCAATTGTTATCGCATTTTGCCTGCGTCTTAAATAATAATAATCCGGTTTTGGATTTGTCATTATATCGTCCAGCTGGAGTATCCCATAAATGTCGGCGGGATGAACTCCGAAAATAAAAGCCGGCTTGTCTTGCTTGGGTTCAGTAACTTTATTTTTTTTGTATTCAAACATTACTTCTTCCGACGGAAAGAAAACTTTTTTAGGCGGTAATATCGTTGTGTCGTATTCAAAAGCGATTTTTTTAAAATCATCTTTGCTTTTGACTTCCTCAAAGCTATAGCTTTTTTTTCTCGGCATAGGCGCGAACAGGCGGTGAGTTTTTAACCCAGACTGCAACAGAGAAAAAATCTGCTTTTTTGATATTGTATAAAATTCAGGCTTCATTATTTGTAATTATACCACAAGAAATAAAATAGCAAAATCTCCAGATGCGGGCGGGTTGTTGGTGGTGTTGCACTATGATATAATAAACCAATGTGAGACGAGAATATCAAATGTTTGGATTCTCGACATCTAAACATACGATCTCTAAATATAGGGAGGAAAAATAAAAGAAAACGCGCGTCGCGAAGATCTGAGCGAGATGATTTTTTGTTATTTGTATGGAAATTATTGACAAAATTGACCTAATTTCTTAAAATATAGTCAGTAGAGTGACTGTATTTATGTATATACCGCAAAAACAATTAAAAAACTTAAAAAAAATCATTACTTCCGACAAAGTGATTGTTATTTACGGTCCGCGTCGGTGCGGTAAAACAACGCTTATCAAACATTTTCTTGATGGATTCAAGGAAAAATTTCTTTTTGTCAGTGGAGAAGATATAACCGTGCAGGAATATCTCGGCAGCCAGTCCATTGAAAAACTAAAAAACTTTATTGGAAGCAATAAATTAATTGCCATTGATGAGGCGCAACGAATTAAAAATATCGGGCTGAATCTGAAACTTATTGTTGATCACATTGACGGCATAAAAATTATCGCGACAGGATCCTCCGCGTTTGATCTGGCGCGCGCGCTGGGCGAACCGCTGACCGGCCGGAAACACACATTGCGTCTTTTCCCCCTGGCGCAAATGGAAATAGGAAAAACGGAAGCACGCCATGAAACGGAAGCGCGCCTTGAATCACGCTTGATTTTCGGGTCGTATCCGGAAGTGGTAACTAACCATGATGATAACGCGCGCGTTCGCTATTTGAAAGAAATCGTCGGATCTTATTTATATAAGGATATTCTTGAATTGGAAGGCGTGCGCCATCCGGATAAAATTGTCCGGCTTTTGCAATTATTGGCTTTTCAGATCGGCGCGGAAGTTTCATTAAGCGAGTTGGGCGGACAGCTCGGTATGAGCAAAAATACAGTTGAACGGTATCTTGATCTCCTGGAGAAATCATTTGTTATTTTGCGGTTGGGCGGTTTGAGCCGCAACCGGCGCAAAGAAATTTCCAAAAGCCATCGTTATTATTTTTACGATAACGGTATTCGCAACGCAATGATAAATAATTTTAATCCTATTGCTATGCGCAATGATGTCGGCATGTTATGGGAAAATTATATTGTTTTAGAAATGCTTAAGAAGCAAGAATACTCGGAGCGCGCCGCCAATAATTATTTTTGGCGGACATATGATCAAAAGGAGATTGATTTTGTCGTAGAGGAGGCCGGGAAGCTTTCGGCGTATGAAATAAAATGGCAGGCTGATTCAAAAAATCCGCCTGCGCTGTGGCGAGAATATTATCCCGGCGCGTCGTATGCCTGTATTACGAGGTACAACTATTTGGAATTTATTGTATAATGAAGATAATGTTTAGAGGTTTAATAAATAGGATGATAAATACGTTCTCTATGATTTTATCAAAAAGAGCGGTTTTAGCTTTGGGTTTTTTCATGAATAACGAATTATCGAATAATAACCAAAGATCTCATTTCACGAAAATTTTAGCCGGTGTGTTTTTGGCAGCTGTTGTCATCGCAATTCCGATGTTTTTTGTGATGGCAGATCAACAAGTACAGTCGGATGACTTATTCTCCCCCGCTCGCTGGCAAGAGGTTGCCAGTATTGTTTCTGATTTAAATAAAAATGATAACACATGGATATTGTCGCCGGAGCTTCTGCCACCGTCGGGGTTATCGTATTTTACAACTTCGTGGACTGTCCCTGCTGGCGGCGGGGTGGTTGGAGTGGATGTGTATGGTCACAGCGACGACGGCGGGTATTGTTACGCTTATTGGGGCGGGAGTAATCCTGGGTGGGTGGCAGAGTACAGACATGATGGCGCAGGCGGGTATTACAACATTGATAGCCAATACTATGATCCATGTCCTGTGTCTGCTCCATCTTTTGATTCTTTTGGAAACGCGCGAATCTGCCAAGCTGGATCCAGCGATGGTCCGTTTAGTTACGGCAAGAACTCTCTAGGCGAAGATAGAGGAGATATCCCCGTTGGCATATTCATCCCTGCCGGCACCCAAATTAATCTTAAAGCGGATAATGTAGATGGCGGCGGGGGTAGTAATGTCCACTGTTACCTCGCGGTGAAGCAATATTCAGCGTCGGAATATTTTCCCAGCACGAGCAACGCGTGGCTGACCGGCGACCTGACTGTATCATCTACTGCTGACAAATGTCCGGACGGCCAATATATGTCGGGGTTAAATAGAGCTTCAGGCGGGAGCGATGATCGCACCCAGATTATCTGCTCTTCAGCGCCTTCCGGCTACTCATTCCCTAGCACAAGTAATTCAACGCCGACCGACGCAATGACTAGATCAACAAGTACCTCCACATGCCCGATCGGCCAATATATGTCTGGGTTGAATAGGCGTAATGCTGGAGGGAGTGATAATGAAACCCAGATCATGTGTTCTCCCGCGCCTTCCGGTTACTCATTCCCCAGTACAAGCAATTCAACAGCAACCGGCAGATTAGCTGTATCCGGCGCCGACAAATGTCAGGACGGCCAATATATGTCCGGGTTGAATAGAAGTCATACCGGCGGAAGCGATGATTTTACCAGGATTATGTGTTCTCCAGCACCTATACTTCCAGTGGATCTTGGAGGGAGTTGCAATATCGCGCCAAGTTTTCGGCCATGCGGATTCGGATTTGTATGCAATAGTTCTAATATTTGCGCTGTCCCTATGCGCTCATGCGAACTCAATTCCGCCGGCGCGGAATGGACGGCGAATTATAAACCGCAATCGGGCGGGGTGGCTTATGGGTATGGCACGGCGGTTGATTCGGCGGGGAATATTTATGTGACGGGCGAAGCATTAAATGCTGTGGCGGCTAATTCCGGCTTGGATATGTATTTGCGCAAATACGGTCCGGCCGGCAATGTTTTATGGGCGCAGACTTATGACGCCGGCGAT
>CAYIVQ010000010.1:0-8921 GCA_964366905.1 uncultured Candidatus Saccharibacteria bacterium | reverse complement strand
ACCGATATCGGGCGGGGAGTAGCGGTGAGAGGCAGTACTGTATTCGTAACCGGCTATCAATCAAGCAACGGCGGAGATGTGTTTTTGAATGCTTATAACGCGATGAACGGGACATCAACATGGAGCGAAGTTTATAATTCCGGTGGCGTTCAAAACGATGTCGGGCGCGCGATTGTGGCAGGCGCGAACAACACCGGCAGAGTTTATGTCGCGGGCCATCAGGGCACAAACAACAACGACACATTTTTACGCGAATATTTTTCAAGCGATTACAAAGGATTTTTACAAAAGGCATTATCCGCCATCAATACCGGCAATGAAATGGCTTATAGCGTTGCCATCGATTCAAACGCAGGCAGTAATGAGCCGGTATATGTTTCCGGCTACCGCGATTCAAATGGCGGGGAAATGTTTTTGAGCAAATATAGTTGCAACGCGCCGGCTGCCGGCGGGGCGGTAACGGCGTTAGGAGAATGGTCAACTTTAAGCGTTACGCCAGCCACAGACGGCAACGCGCCGTTTACCGTTACGGCTACCGGCAATGTTACCATACCGGATCCTGTAGCCTACACTTGGGATTGGGGAGACGGAGAAACAAGCACAGGCCAGATTGCCACGCATACATACAAAAATACTACCTGCGCGACTACCTGCGAGGACATACCCCGACTTTTAACTTTAACGGTTCAGAATCTTATCGTTATTTCTGAATCAGATATCGCTACCACAACCATAACAGTCCGTCCAGACACCGCGCCTACTGCCGGCTTCACAGCTACTCCGACAACCGGAGTCGCGCCTTTGCTTGTGCGGGTGAATTCCACAAGCACCGATACAACGCCCGGTAAAATAATATCTTATGTTTGGGATTGGGGCGACGGCACAGCTCCGGGGAATGGCGTGCAGACAAGCCATGTTTACACCAATGCCGGTGAATACACTATAACGCTTGCAGTTGCAGACGATGGCGGAATGCCGACTAGCACTGCGTCGCGGATTGTTAATACCACATGGGCATGTACCGGTTATTCCGGCCCCGAAGGCAGTTGTGATCCATCATCTGATGAGTCTATTTGCGCCCCGGGCAATCAGTGTGTTGAATGTCTTGCCGATTATGATTGCGGAGTTGGCTCCAGATGCACCGGCACTTCTTGCAAACAAGGCGATCTTTGTCCGGACGGCAATGAATGTCCGATAGACGGCAAATGCCCGGAGCTGGTTTCGGATGGCTCGTCTGTCAAAAACACCTGCGTGCTTGCTTCCGATTCGCTTGGCGCTGATTGCTATATAGAAGAAATTCCAAGTTCATGCGCGAATGATTTAGGATGTTCCGATAGCGCTATGGGTGGAAAGTGCGATACGGTCAGTGGGAATTGCCGATACGCCAGATGCTTGAATGAATCTTCCAAAACTTGTACTAAAGACTCAAATTGCGCCGGCGGAGATGGAATTTGCGATGCCGGAGTTTGCAAATACATTTATGATTGCGCTTATGGTCCAGGGATGAGTAGTGGGACTGTCGGTAGATACACGACTGCCATACCGCCGACAATGCCGGCTATGCCGGTTGGTCCCCAGCCTGAAGGGCAGGCTTGCACTCAGCCGACACCGGACGCGCCGATAAATTGCCAAGGCATCAATGGATGTTTGTATTACAATTTTGAAGGCGACGGCGACCCGGTGCTAAATTCCAACAACAGCGTTGCCAATTGTCTGGATAAATTCAACGGAGGCACAGGATGCGTTTATTATCAGCGTAACGGCACTACTACTGCGAATTGCCTTGCCAGTTCCGACGGCATCGCCGGAGCGAAAAAAAGAACCGTGTGTATTCCGGGAGATGCTTGCGCGGACGGCCAGATTTGCCCTGCAAGCGCGGCTTGTCTCGCGACTCCTGTCACTGCCGGCATTCCGGATGGATGCATTCAAGTTGCAAAAGGCAAAGACAGCAAAGGCAATATCAAATACGATTACAATTGTTCAAATATAGACGGATGTTACTACAAAGCGGATGGAGGAGTGGATTGCACATATATTTACAACAAAACTTTAGCTGGTCCTTGTAGTCAATCTTCCGATTGCGTTGATATGGCTGGTTCTTCCGGTAAAACTTGCGTAAATAATTCTTGCGCATATCAGTTTGAAGGCAACGGATGTATTTACGAGCCAAATCCGGAAGGCGCCATTTTCTGTCCTGGCGCGACCAAGCCGGCGACAGGCGGAGAAAATTATGTGCAGTGTCTGCTCAATCCTGACGCCACTCTGCCGTGGTATTTGCAGGACAGAACTGCGACCACAACGGAAGCTTGCAAAACAAACGCGGATTGCGGAGCAGGAAATATTTGCCTTGACGGCGCCTGCTATCCGGAATGCCAGGGAGATTTGAATTGCGCCACAGGTCAAAGCTGTGTGCAGACTTGCAACACGGTCTATGATTGTCCGAGTGCTTCATATATTTGCGACGGCGTTTGCACTCTATGCCCGCCTGGCGACCCGTCTTGCACTCCCGCAGTTCCATTATGCGCCGGCGCGCAACCGACAGGCAATCTGCCATACGGCACAAGCACGACTACAATCAGCACGCAGACAACTCAAG
Source organism: uncultured Candidatus Saccharibacteria bacterium (assembly GCA_964366905.1). Classification (GTDB taxonomy): domain Bacteria; phylum Patescibacteriota; class Minisyncoccia; order GWC2-36-17; family WO2-46-25; genus CAYIVQ01. The sequence continues at coordinate 6,325 of CAYIVQ010000010.1, read as the reverse complement.
ACGCGACATGCCGTTACTCTACAATAGAAGACATTCCGTTTAGCGCGATGACAGAAACATTCGACATAACAGGAAGCACAGCTCACAGCGAAGATGTTTTCGGATTAATGCCTCTGTCGAGCATCAACAGATATTTTGTTGAATGCCAGACAGCAAGCGGGATTACTCCGGCATGCAGAATTGAATTTGGGGTTGGCGCTCCGTGCTCGGAAGATTCTCAATGCGATGGCGGACTCTCTTGTATCAATGGTTATTGCCAACTGCCATATTGCGCCGGTGCTCAACCGCCCCCGGGAACTTCTTTGCCGTCAAACACAGCAAGCGTGGATATAGGTTTAAATACTGACAATGCGGCAGTTTGCAGATATTCGCAAACTCTGCCGAGCTATTTACTTAGTAAACTTGAAAAATATCTCGGCATGCCGACTCTCTTCGACATTATTGATGGGTTGGTACACACAGACATCGTTACATCCGGTTTAGTCACAGGAACTAACAGTTACTACGCGCTTTGCCAAGAAAACGATCCTCCGCAAAATATCACCTCGCTTTGCCAGATTTCTTTCAACATCGGAGTTTGCAACGAAGAGTTCAAGTGCGCTAATGGTTGGCTGTGCGAGCCGAACACCGGCAATGGTATCTGTGTCCCCCCGCCGTGTTCCAATGTTTCTGTTGTTTCCCCGCCATTCAATAGAGATGGCACTCTTCCCGCGACAACTACAGCCGTAACTTTGCAGGCAACAACCGATGATCCCGCAAATTGCGCTTACGGCGACAATTCTTCCGTAGCTTTCAGTAGCATGACAGGGTTTCTTCCAACCGGAGGATTGGCGCATACCGCTGATAATGTTTCCGTTAAAGGCGGATACAATGCTAAATATGTTAAGTGCCAAGATTCTGATGGAGAAGATGTGTGCTCGGTATCGTTCAGAGTAGGCCAAGAATGCGGAGTTGGCGGCGTATGCCCAGGTGGTTTGGAATGCAGGAACGGAGCCTGCCTTTATCCTATATGCGAGAACGCTTATCCGACAAATGTTCCAGATGGCACGACTGAAACAACTATGGGGTTGACTACCAATACGGACACGGAATGCCGATATAGCAAGACAACTTCCGATTCCAACGCGCAAACCGTTTTTGACAATACCGGCGGGCAGGCGCATTCAACTCTTGTTACCGATTTAGTTCCTCGCCGTAACAGATATATAGTTGATTGCAGAGACAACGCTCTGCCCAACAAAATTAAAACTTGCGAGATTCCAATTCATGTTGGCAATTGCGCTGCCGGTTGGGACTGTGAAGCCGGATATGGGTGTAATTTAGGAGCCGGCGTCTGCGAGAGTTGCGATACAAATCCGGAATTGCCGGAATGTCAGCCGTGGTGCGTGAGATTCCCGTGGCTGTGCAATGGGGGCGGAGGACCCGGTTCCGTAATTGATCCATTACCTCCAACAGACGGAGACTCCTGCAGCTTCATGGGCATTACATTTTTTGGCGACGCGGTTGATGACGACGGCACATGCGATATTTTGGCGATGATTTTGGCGATAATTTCCTGGATGGCGTGGCTGGTCGCTTTGCTCGCTGTGCTTTCCGGCCTGCGCGCGGCATACCTTTATATCACTGCCATGGGCAACGAAAAACGGCTCATCCTTGCTAGGTCTTATCTAATCTATACGACAATCGGCGTAATAGTCGCCATACTGTCATTCGGTCTGGTTGCGATTGTAAGAGCATTGATGGGAATATAATAAAACTAGAAAATTCCTAATGACTAATGATAAAATGCCTAATTCCTGTGAATTACGAAATAGCCATTTCTGTGTCTTTCTGAGGAAGTCTGCGACCGAAGAATCTCTGAAAATCAAGCAAAATACTGGATTCTTCGCAGGCTCAGAATGACAAATTTATGAAAAAACAATTATTAATCATAATCCCGCTGATTCTAGTCGCTATAATATTAGTTGTGCCACAAATTACTTCCGCCGGTCTTGTTCCTTGCGGCACGACGGCAAATCCAACCCCATGCTCTCTCTGTCATATTTTTACGCTTCTGCAAGAAATTTTAGATTTCCTGGCATGGCAAATCGCTCCGGCGCTTGCTATACTGATAGTGGCTTGGGGCGGATTTCTTATTTTGATGTCCGGCGCCAATCCGGGCTGGAAGCAATCCGGCATCAAGGCCATACGCACAGCCGTCATCGGCCTTCTGATAATGTTTGCCGGCTGGGTGGTTGTCAACGAAGTTCTGCTTTACTTCAGTAAAACGAATCAGAGTTCATCGGGGAAGGCGACAATTTTCCAAAACCCGTGGAATGAAATTAAGTGCGTTAAATAAATATGATTTTCTCCGGCGTCAAATTTAAAATAGTTTTTATCTTGTTTTTTGCAATATTGCTTATCGGCAATATTGCTTTTGCCGATGATATTACGAATACCATAACAGGCCAGAAATTTTGCACACAACTTAGTCCTCCAGACGCGCTTGGTTCCAGTGAATGCGGCCCTTATATTAAATGCATTGCCTGCACTAATACAGAAGGCGCGCGAGTAGATTGTGATACAACAACCTCAAGAAACGACGGAATATGTAAAAATCCTATTGCATCAGGTATCCCCCCGATAGAATTTGCTTCCTACGCCGGCCAAACATCCGCCGAGCTTATTTGCAGTATTACCAATCTAATTTCTCAAACACTGCTTCCGCCAATTGCCGTTTTGATGGCGCTTGTTGTGGGATTTTTATTCCTCACTTCCCAAGGCGAGCCGCAAAAAATATCGCTGGCAACCAAAGTTTTATTTGCCACTCTGGTCGGAGTTTTCCTGCTTCTTGTCGCCCCGGGGATTATTGCTTTAATCAATGACTTATTCGGTAGCAATATCACGGCAACCGCTTGCGGCACAACTGTTGCCACAGACACTATCATCAAAGCTCTGCTCAATCTGGTTAATTTATTCGCTTGGTTTTCGGCGGTAGTGGCTGTTGCCATGGGGCTTTATTCCGGATTTTTATACCTGACAGCCCGCGGCAATCCCCAGCAAGCGCGTCAAGCGACCATGGTATTTTCTTATACAATCATCGGCATTGCGGTGTCTGTTGTAGCATTCAGCATAATCACGATAGTACGGCAATTTATTGGCTACCCTTAACATTTTCATTATTTTTGATATAATTTATACAAAGGTCGAAAATATTAAAATGAGCATATTTATAGTATTTATGAAAAAATACACATTATTTATCTTAGTTTTCGCGTTTGCGTTTTCTTTAGCAAGCGCGACATTGGCCGCACCGCCATCTGGCATAGTACCAGATGTATTTGTAGAAGGTTGGACAGGAGATGACATTGGCTCGGTAGGTGAAATTACCGATGAAACCACTTTACTCGCTAAAGTTGCGCGTCTTATCGAATGGGTGGCATGGATTATCGGCTTACTGGCTGTATTGATGGGTCTTTACGCGGGCATTTTGTTTATCACTGCTGGTGGGGATTCCGGTAAAATTGAAAAAGCGAGAGATATTTTACTCTATGCTGTCATTGGCATAGTTGTAGCTATAGTAGCATTCGGTTTGGTTGCGATTTCAAAAGCGATTGTCGGCATTGCATAGCTTAGAAAGCCATTGAGGATTTGTGCCATAGACATGTTAATGTTTAATTGGTAAAATATGATATAGGGTTTAAATACCCTCTATAAAAGGTCGAAAATGAATTTATTAATTTATTTTCTTAGATTATGAAAAAATACGCATTGTTTATTTTAGTTTTCGCGTTTGCGTTTTCTTTAGCAAGCGCGACATTGGCCGCACCGCCATCTGGCATAGTACCAGATGTATTTGTAGAAGGTTGGACAGGAGATGACATTGGCTCGGTAGGTGAAATTACCGATGAAACCACTTTACTCGCTAAAGTTGCGCGTCTTATCGAATGGGTAGCATGGATTGTCGGCTTATTAGCAGTATTGATGGGTCTTTACGCGGGCATTCTATTTATCACGGGCGGTGGAGATACCGCTAAAATTGAAAAAGCGAGAGGCATTTTGCTTTACGCGATTGTCGGCATAGTTGTCGCGATTATCGCATTCGGTTTGGTTGCGATTTCAAAATCAATCGTCGGCATTGCATAGCTTAGAAAGCTATTGAGGATTTGTACTATGGACACATATAGTGTTTCATTGGTAAAATATACCCATCGGATAATTATATCCAAAAAGGTCGAAAATGAATTTATTAATTTATTTTCTTAGATTATGAAAAAATACGCATTATTTATTTTAGTTTTCGCTTTCGCATTTTCTTTGGCTAGTGTGGCTTTAGCTCAAGAACAGGTTCCGACATCAGGCATTATACCAACAGATTTTGCAGATTTGAATATCGGTGAGGCGGGCATCACAGGGCAACAAGGCCTTATTGACGTTATTGTTAATCTCATTCAGTGGGTAGCATGGATTGTCGGCTTATTAGCAGTATTGATGGGTCTTTACGCGGGCATTCTATTTATCACGGGCGGTGGAGATACCGCTAAAATTGAAAAAGCGAGAGGCATTTTGCTTTACGCGATTGTCGGCATAGTTGTCGCGATTATCGCATTCGGTTTGGTTGCTATTTCAAAAGCACTCGTTGGTATTTAGTAATTTTCTTGTCTTTATGTTTTCACGCAAACCCTTCCTTTCGGAAGGGTTTGCTTTTTGTATGGGCACTGCTTTAGATATCTCTCTTTTTTGACATTAATTTGATATGACTTATAATATAATTATGAATAAAAGCAATAAAAATAAACGAGCCTCTGGAAGTGTTAAAAAACCGATATCCGCGGAGAATAAAATGATGGTGCTTTTGGAAGCTGTGCATGATGATGTTAAGATTATTGCTGAAGGACACTCCGTATTGAATAAAAAAATAGATGACAACCATAAAGCGCTGAATGAAAAAATTGACACTTTTAAATTTGAGATGACCGAATTCAAACAAGATATGACCGAGTTTAAGCAAGAGATGACCGAATTCAAACAAGATATGCTTGAATTTAAAAATGACACAAAAAGCAGTTTCCAGACAATTTTTAATCATTTATCCGGAATTGACGACGAACTCAAATCAATTAAGTCGGAGCTTGCAGAATTAAAAGCTATACTTGATAAGAAAGCCGACAAAGAAAGATTGCTTGATTTAGAGCGCAGAGTGATATTATTGGAAAAAGAACTGGCAGCGTCAAGGTAATTCGTCAATCATTTATTGTTAGATATTATTCCTAATTTCTTATTCATAATTCATTTTTAATATGACTTCAAATACTTTTCTCGCGGTTTTTTTTCTTTTTGTTTTTTTGCTCGCGCCTGTTTTGACAATGGCGCAAAATATTCCGCAAAATCCATTCAATTCACAGCTTCAACCAAATGATCCAAATATCGGCAAAGCCGGTTTTGATTTAGATCAACTAATCAGTTCCATCACCCGCGTGGTCAATTGGTTTTCGTGGTTCATCGCCGTAGTGGCGGTGGCGATGGGTCTTTACGCGGCGTTTTTGTATCTAACCGCCCGCGGAGACGCCAAGCAAATTTCTGACGCTCACAAAACTCTCGTTTATGCTATAATAGGCATAGCAGTAGCAATATTGGCATTCAGCATTGTGACTATTACTAAGACATTTCTAAGTATTTAAGATTAAGTATATTTTTTTTAAAAGATATGACTACTATTACAATCTCAAAAAAATTAATAAAAGACAATGACTTAGTTATCATTCCTCGCAGAGAATATGAGAAGTTTTTATATATCTTTGAAATTATTCCAAAGGACCAATGGTGGTTTTGGACTAAAGAGTGGCAAAAAAAAGAGGAGGAAGCTGACAAAAATATCAAGTTAAGAAATCTTAGCGGCCCGCACAAAACAATCGAAGGATTAAAAACAGTTTTAGATAAGATGAAAAAAATGTAATTATGGAATTATATTTTACTAAAGCCTTTGAGAAAGATTACAAAAAACTTCCCTCGGCAATTCAGAAGCGTTTGGATATCCAGCTCATTGCTTTTTTGCAAAATAACAGGCATCCGTCACTGCGAATTAAGAAAATGCAAGGACACGCGGATATCTGGGAAGGCCGCGTCACTAGGCAATATCGTTTCACTTTTCAAATTCATGGCGACAGGTATATAATCAGGCGAGCAGGCGCGCACGCTATTCTGAGCAATCCTTAATAATGACTATTTCGTAATTCAAAGTTATAATCAAGCGAGTGAGCGAAATGGAAAGTAATTTCCAATTTCCGAGCGAGCGCAGATTATACAAAGTATAATTTATATTTAATCTTATGAAAAAGATATTTCC
>CAYIVQ010000009.1:16228-24235 GCA_964366905.1 uncultured Candidatus Saccharibacteria bacterium | reverse complement strand
ATAGTATTTGATTCGTTAGTAAGGATACATGCTTCGGATGAGAATGACGCTACGAAAATGGCTGGCGTGCTAGGGATGTTAACGAGGTTCACTAAAGAAGAGATTGCAATTATTTTTACTCACCACAACAGAAAACAAGGAGCTTTTCGTTCAAACCCATCTCAAGACATGCGCGGCTCAACTGATATTCTCGCCTCGGTGGAGTGCCATTTAGCGGTAGAAAGAAAACCAAAAGAAGATTATTTAATTATTACCCAAACTAAACTAAGGCAGGGCGAGGAAATGAAGCCTTTCAAGATAAATATCATAAATGATGACAATGAAATGAAATTTGAATATGCCGGAGAAGTAGATGAGATCCAGACTAAGAAAGCCGACATGAGAGAAGCGATCAAAGACATTCTGGAACAAGAAGACAGACCTATGTTCGGCAAGGAGCTTTCTGAAGCATTACGAAGCGCCGGTGTTGAAGGCGGATATTCAACCTTTAAGAGCGCCGTTAAAGAAATGCTGGAAAAAGGCGGACTATTCAGCCAAAAGGGCGAAAAGAATAAAACATTCTTCTCTCTTGCTCCATTTGAACAGGAAACAGTGGAGCAGATAGAACTATTAGTAGGTTAAAATCTTTATTTCTATATAGGGGTGAAATTTTAACACACTGGAAATATGAGTAGGTCAAAATTACGCTTTATATAGATAAACGAAATTTTAACCAACTGACTTATAAGGATTATGGATACGCAAAAACAAACGAATAAAGAAGAGATGGGGGCTATTTCAACAAAAACCAATCCAGACAAGTCGGTGATGAAACGATATACGCCGGAAGAGGCGAAAAAAATGATATCGGAAATAGTTATGCTGGATGGCGATCTTAGCAATAATCTTAAAAATCTCGGTGATGAGATACTCCCTAAATTTTTTTATGGAAACGAACAAGAGAAAAAAGAAGCTACAGAGAAACTGGGGAAAAAAGCATTGGAAGTGATGATGGCATTAGAAACGGATACGCATTGGGCGCTTATGGAATCGTTCTATAGTCAGTATCGAGGTTTGGCAAAAGAGTTTAGCAGTCAGTTAATCAAGGACTATGATTGCAATACTATTGCTGAAAAAGCATTAGCCGAGATTATAGCCAACGCTTATATTAGAATTATTGATAATTCTCGCAGATTAAATAATCAACTCGGCGATCCCGACGGTGGCCAGCCGATTACTGAAAACCGAACCAAATATCTCACAATGCTTAGTAAACAAGTGGACCGAACCAATAGACAATTCTTGAGCGCTCTCGTTACACTTAAACAGTTAAAGATGCCCGCTATTGAGATGAATATAAAAGCCAAGACTGCGTTTGTGGCGCAAAACCAACAAATTAATGCCTTAAATAACTCCGCGCAACAAAATGAAAACATTAACCCCAAATGATTTCGGAAAAACTTTTATGGTTGAAGAGTGCCCGAAAATAAAAATTGATGACTTCCTCAAACGATACCGAAACAGGTTGAAAGAGCTTATGTTAAGCTCCGAAATGGAGATATCGGGATGGCGCTTAGAGATCGCCACTTCCAAGACACACTACAACGGCTTACGATTATGGTTTAAATGCCCCATATGCGAATTGCGAGCAGGTGTAGTGTTCAAGCACCCCATTACAAATGCCATTGGTTGTAGGCAGTGCCTTAAGCTGGAATACAGAAAAAGGAGATATAAGGATATGGTTGAAAACGACTTGCCGCCATTCCTTAAAAACGATATGATATAAATGCACCCAAATTCACCTATGAGTCCAAAGAGTTTTTTATTGCCACATTGCCCTAAAGGGGCGTCTGCCAATGTGGCTACTCTTCGGAGCAAGTGAATTGGGTGCCGGACGCCCCTTTAAGTTTATATGAACCACATTAACGAAAACATAAAATTAAAATGGATTGCTTATTGCCGAAAGAGCTCTGAACAAGAAGACAAGCAGACACTTTCAATTGATGCGCAAAAGCGGGAGGTTAAAGCGTTGGCCGAACTGCAGAGTATTGAGTTTGAAGATTTACTCGCCGAAAGTGAGAGCGCCTATAGAACTGGGAGGCCAACATTCAATAAAATGCTTTCCCGTATAGATAGCGGTGAAGTAAACGCTATTATCGTATATCATCTGAGCCGTCTTGCAAGAAACACCGCTGACGGCGGAAGAATCATATATTTAATGGATGAAGGAAAACTGAAAGCCATTTGCACGCCTACTCGGATTTACCAAAACAACGGTGATGATAAATTTTTTTTGCAAATAGAATTTGGAATGAGTAAGAAATCCAGCGACGACACGAGCGCATATGTAAAAAGAGATATTGATTCTAAGCTGCTAAAAGGAGAGTATCCCTCGTACGTTGCACTCGGTTATCTAAATATTGATAAGGACGGAAAAATTGCAGGAAAGTCTTTTGATTCCAAAAAACAAATTATGCTTGAAGGCCTAGGAAGGCCTCTCAAAAGAATTGAGCAAGACCCCATTGATGCCCCACTTATAAGAGCATTTTTTGAAGAAGCACTGCGCGGAATAAAAAACTTACGGGAGTTATGCGAATATAGTAATCAGTTGGGACTACGCTCCAGACGCTATAAGAGAAAAATGGGAAAAAGTGTCGTGCTTGGTATACTTTCCAACCCTTTTCATTATGGCGCAATAAGATTTAGAGATAAACTCACACAAGGAATTCACGATCCTATCATTTCAAAAGAAGAATTTGAGCGTATACAAGAAATTTTGCATAATCGCTCACGTCCGCGACCGAAACGAATGGAATTTCCTTTTAGTGGGCTCATAAAATGTGGCATCTGTGGAATGTCAGTAGTTGGACTTACAAAGATTAAGCCATCCGGCAAGAGCTACTCGTATTACATTTGTTCAAAAAGGCGCGGTAATTGCGGGCAGAGAGGGATTACTAATATTGGGTTAGAGCATCAGGTAATCGAGAGATTGAAAGCAGTGACAATTAGTGAGCGCTTATGGAAAATATGCGTAAAATTACTTAAAGAGAGTTACGGAGATCAGATTGATGCGCAAGAAAAACAGAAAGCTAGTTGGGAGCAAAAACGTCGCTTAATTGAAATAAAACTTAGGAAGTTGTTGGATCTGCGAATTGATGGCGCGGTTGGGGACGATGAATACAAGAGCAAGAGAGATGAACTGCAAGAAGAAAAACAGTGTTTGAATGAGCTTATTTCTAGTGCGGCGAAAAATAATTCAGAATGGCTCAATCGAGCCGAAGAATTCTTCTCATATGCTCATTCAGCCTATAAAATATTTGATAAAGGAACGATATCGGAGAAGAAAGAACTTATTGGTCGGGTCGGTTGGAACTTAACTCTAAAAGACCAAATTCTGTCGTGGGAATATAAAAAACCGTTCAACTTTTTGGTTGAACGACCTTCTGTAGTAGAACCCATCGCCATCTCGGTTGGAACTCCACAATCTGTAGCAGTAGAGCAAGAATCTGGCATTTTCATACCACAATTCGATTTGATGCGGGGCCGACCGGATTTGAACCGGCGGTCTTCTCCGTGACAGGGAGACGTGTTAACCGGGCTACACCACGGCCCCAAAAAAAATATAATCAAACTCGCTCGGGATGATTGATTTTGCGGGCTCGCATAAAATCACGCGCGACAAAATTCAACCAAGTACCAGGGGTGGGAATTGAACCCACAACCTTGGCCTTATGAAAGCCCTGCTCCACCATTGAGCTACCCTGGCAACAATAATAGTCAACAGTATACAGGAAATTTATCTGTTTTGGCAAGAAGCGACAACAAGAACAGGAAGTTGACAATGCACTGGAAACACATATTATGTGCTTATCATGGGTCATTAACAATAAACCTAAAGGAGGTGATGAATAAATGGTAAAGGAAACCGAGCTTGAAAAACTGAAAAGACAGTTTGCCGAAGCAGGCAAATATAATCATTCTAAGCTGTCTCCGAGCGGCATCCCAACGCCCAGGCCTCAATGCGCTTATTTTGATGATATAGGACAACTGGCAATGCAAGGCGACATCGATGCTTTGCGCTTTCTGGCAGAAAATCTTAATCACGAAGATGTTTTCGTAAGATACGCGGCTGTCGGATACCTAGGAGATATGCCGGATGAGTATCTGGACAAAGCGGGCATCAACGCTTTAGAGCAGATAGCAAAACTTATGAAAACAGAAAAAGACGCGCATATAATGGAATATGCTCATCATGCCGTCAAAAAGATTAAAAAAAGACAACGATAAAATTATTCCCTCGCGTTTTTTAAAATACGTATAAAAAATAAAGCTCCGCTTTAAAAAAGCCACTTCTAAAAAAGAAGTGGCTTTTGTCTGTTTGTATAAACTTGCTCCTTGTCACAGAAGATTCTGATTTAGATTGGCGACTGATTGTGGAGAGTTTGAGGGAGATTAGGAATTATTTCATTTATATTATATACCGAGCATGTCGTCGTCCATTTTCAGACACATATCCTTAAATCGTTCTTCTTCTGGAGAAAAAGGCTTTTTCTTGCCATAATCTTGCTCAAGATATGATTTGAGAAGCACCAATTTGAGATCAAGTATTATTTTATCCCTCTGTTGAAGCGGCATATCAGAAATCAATTCTTGAAAATATTCAAGCGTGTTGATCATCCACAAATAACGTTCTTCCTTCTTTTTGTTAAGTAATTGTTCCATCTGTTCGTCTGTCATGCCTTTCATTTCCATTTTTGCTTCGCGCACTATTTCGATAATCTGCTCATAATCTACTTCTTTGCTATTTCTCTCTTGTCCTTCCATATTTTATTCTCCTCTCTGTTAAAGGTTTGTATCTATCTATATTCACTTGTTAAAGATACATAAAAACACAGCTTATACTGTGCTCTTATGTTAACATATTCTGATATGTCCGTCAAGTGTTGCAAATGTCCGCGTACATAGCAATCCCCACGACAAACAAAAACCCGACCATAATGGCTGGGTTTTTGTTTGTATCTGTTGCGGGGGGGGAGATAGCGCTACTCGTTCTTTCTTAGGAACTAAGAAAGAACTGCGTTCTAAAACCCATCGGTTTTAGTATTTCCGCCAATGGGAAACAAGTGTTTCCCCTGCCACCTTCCTGTGCAATTCCCGCCTCCTCACAAAATTTCACTCCGTTCAATTTTGTTGCGGGGGCGGGAATTGCACCCGCGACCTTCGGCTTATGAGACCGATGAGCTGCTACTGCTCTACCCCGCTATGTAAAAAATCCTAAATTCGAATATCTAAACTCTAAACAAATTCAAAATCCCAATTTTCTAAATTCCAAACATTTTTGAATTTTGCGCTTCGGATTTTGTAGATATTCTGTAACGGCACAACTATACTACAGCTGTTCTATTTATTCAAGACTTGTCGCACATTGTTTAGCTAAGTATCTAAGGGGTGTGGGCTCCGAACAAAATCAACTTTAGAAGCTTTAAAATGAGATGATTTCAAGGCGCGACCTGCCCGCCATAAGCCTAGCGCCATTCATAGATGTTATTTCCGACTGGCAACTTAATTCGTATTGTTGAGTATGATTTCCATGACAGGCTATGGCAGGCGGGCGACGAAAATGTAGTCTATCCTACATTGAGGAGGAGCAACAAAGAAATCAACCATTTTAAAGCTTCCCTTCGGGCGGGCGAATTCTTGCAAGATTCTTCGTTGCTCGTCGCTCACGTACCATTGGGTACGCATTACTCCTCGCGCCTTGAATCTTGCAAGAATTCACTCCGCTAAATTGATTTTGTTCGGAACCCACACCCCTAGCCGCGTGAAAGCGTCTTCGTAATTTTGTATGATGCGCCTGGCGTCAGAGAAGCTGATGTGATAATTGGTGTCATGCGCCAAATAATTGCGCGCTTTGTGAGATTCCCAAACCGCGCTCAAATTCGGCAATTCCATCGGAGTCAGCTGTTCCATTCGCTCCCCCATGTCTTTGCCTTCGTATCCCATACGCTTGAGCAGTTCATCGAATAATTTATCCGCCTCGATAATCGCCAGCTTGTAATCCGCTTCCTGGCCGGAAGAAAACCTTTCTTTTATTTTATTCCATTTGCTTATAAATTCTTCCTTGCGAACAGGTATCGCTCTCTTGGTTACCGCCTCTTTGTAAAACTCCAGTTTATCTCTGACAATATTGAGTTTGTAAACCAAATACGCAATGTGGAAAAAAAGAAAAATAGCAAAAGCGAAAAAGATGAATTTTAAAAACAGAAAAAGCGGTTCATCGGATAGAGATTGTAATTGTGATAAATTTAAAAATGTTTCCGACATAATAGTCAGCTGTTTATTTTCTCAAGCTCCTCCCCGGCATTAAATAAAGTTTCTTCCTCAAACCATGGCGCGATTAATTGCAAACCAACCGGCAAATTCTCTGATGTTCCGCATGGCATTGAAATTGCCGGCAGACCGGCAAGATTTATAGGCACCGTGAAAACATCTGCCATATACATTGAAAGCGGATCTTCCGTTTTCTCCCCAAATTTAAAAGCAACTGTCGGAGAAGTCGGCGTCGCCAAAATATCCACTTGCTCAAACGCTTTTTTAAAATCTTCCATGATTATGGCGCGCACCTGCTGGGCTTTTTTGTAATACGCGTCGTAATAGCCGGCAGACAAAACATAAGTGCCGAGCATAACGCGCCTCTTCGCTTCTTTACCAAAGCCTTGCGACCGCGACCGCAGATAAACGGACTCTAAATCTCTATGTTTGGCGTCTTCGGCCACCGAGTATCCATATTTAATCCCGTCGTATCTCGCTAAATTGGAAGAAACTTCCGCCGGCATAATAATATAGTACGCCGATATGGCGTATCTGGTGTGCGGCAAGCTGACTTCTTTTATTTCCGCGCCGGCTTTTTCCATATTCTTAATCGCGTTTACCACGGCTTCTTTGACGCCGGCATCAATGCCGTCAGAAAAATATTCTTTTGGCATCCCTATTTTAATTCCTTTCAAACCTTTTTTTCCTGCTTTAAAACTCGCGCCCATACTTGTTGAATCATTCTCATCCTTGCCTTTTATAATATCAAAAACTGTCCTAGTGTCTTCTATTGATCGCGCGAAAACTCCAATCTGATCAAGTGATGAAGCCATCGCCATTAAGCCGAATCTGGATACAGAACCGTATGTAGGTTTTAAGCCGACTGCGCCGCAAAAAGAAGCCGGCTGTCTGATTGAACCGCCTGTGTCGGAACCAAGCGCGAAAATAGCTTGCCTTGATGCTACTGCCGCCGCAGAACCGCCAGATGACCCGCCTGGCACTCTTTCCAAATCGTGAGGATTTTTAGTTTGTTGAAAAGCGGAATTTTCAGTGGAAGAACCCATGGCGAATTCATCCATATTGGTTTTGCCAAGAAAAATCGCGTTATCGCGTTTGAGTTTTTTAACAACAGTCGCGTCATAGGAAGCCGTGTAATTTTCTAAAATCTTTGACGCGGCGGTAGTTTTTGTTCCTTTGATTAAAATATTATCCTTGATGGCGGACGGAACGCCGGCGATCGGGGAAATCTGGTCGCCTATGCTTATTTTTTTATCCACTTCATCGGCTTGAGTCAAAGCTCCGTCAAAATCATTCCGCAAATACGCCTTAATATTCCCATCGGTTGTTTGGATGTGATCGATGAAAGTTTGAGTCAATTCCCGCGCGGAAAACTCCTTTGACGCAAGCCCTTTGTTTATTTCTTTAATGGATAAATCTAATAAAGATGACATAAAAAAATCCCTACAAAATCGCTCTCACCTTCACATATCCTTCTTCCCTCTCCGGCGATGCGTTTATTAATTCCGCCGCCGATTCAATGTCGGTTTCCGCCGATTCATCATCGCGGAACACATTACACAAAGAAACGGCGTGCGCTATCGGCTCCACGCCCTCCGTATCCACTTCGTTCAACTCTTTCATGTAATCCAATATGGCAGTCAATTCCTCCGCGTAAGACTCCATCTCTTTTTCATTTAAATCAAGATGTGAAAGTTT
>CAYIVQ010000009.1:10855-16128 GCA_964366905.1 uncultured Candidatus Saccharibacteria bacterium | reverse complement strand
AACTCCTTCGCTTTCTCATATTTAGATCCCGGTTCTTTGCCTGCCACGACATAATCCGTATTTGCGGAAACCGAACCGGACACTTCTCCCCCCAATTCCCTTATTCTCGCTTTGGCTTCATCGCGAGTCAAATTCTCCAACTCGCCGGTAAGCACAAAAGTTTTACCGGCCAATATCAAATTTTTCTTTGACGGCTCCGGAATTTCTATGATTATACCAGCCTGGTCTAATTTCCGCAAAAGCTTTTCCGCGTATGAAGAATGGAAATAATCATAAATGCTTTGCGCCACTTTCGGGCCGACGCCTGGAATTTCCTGCAAATCCGCCAGCGAGAAATCAAAAAAAATCTTCAGAATATTCTTCGGCGTGATTCGTGATTCGTGATTCGTGATTCGTCCAGGCACTTGCTCTGCAAATAATCGCGCCGTTTCTTCTCCGACATGAATAATCCCCAAAGCGTATAGAAATCGCGCCAAAGAAATCTTTTTATTCGCTTGTATCGCGTTGACAAGATTATCGGCGGATTTTTCGGCAAAACGCTCAAGCGGCAATAAGTCCCCCGCTTCCAAAGAAAAAATATCCGCCGCATCTGATATTAACCCTAAGTCTGACAGCCGGTCAAGTATCTTCGGTCCAAGCCCTAAAATATTGAACGCGTATTTTGACACAAAATGATAAAGCACTTCTTTGTTTTTTGCAGGACAATTTTTATTGATACAGCGAAAAATCACTTCCCCTTCTTTTTGAACCACCGCTGTTCCGCAAACAGGGCAAAGCTTCGGCATCTTAAATTCTTTTTCTTTGCCGGTTCGCAAGTTCGCAAGTACCTCAATCACTTTTGGAATCACATCTCCCGCTCTTTTGACGATAACCGTGTCACCGATTTTCAATCCCAGCCGTTTGATTTCGTCTTGATTGTGCAAAGACGCGTGCGAAACCGTCGTCCCGCCTATGGATACCGGCTTTAAATGAGCCACCGGAGTCAACGCGCCTGTTCTGCCGACATTGACTATAATATCGCTAACAACCGTAGTCGCCTCCGCCGCCGGGAATTTAAAAGCAATGGCCCCCCTTGGGGCTTTGCCGACAACTCCCAGGCGTTCAAAAATAGCATTGTCATTAATATTCACAACCACCCCGTCTATCTGATATTTCAACGATTCTCTTTTCCTGCTTATATCCTCATAAAAATCAAATACCTGCTCCAACCCCGCGCACTCGCTGGCTAACGGGTCGGTTTTAAAACCTAAAATTTTTAATATCTCATGTTCCTGGCTATGCGTTATTTGCCCTATATCTGTGGCAAGTTCATAAGCGAAAAAATCAAGTTTTCTGGAAGCGGCAATCTTGGGATCCAACTGACGGATGGAGCCAGCGGCTGTGTTTCTCGGATTAGCGTAAAGCGGCTCCTTTTTTGATTCCCGCTCTTTATTTATCTCATTAAATACCCTTTTGGTCATATAAACCTCCCCCCGCACTTCTATTTCTCCTTTAGTTAAGCGTTCTTTCAGGATTTGCATGCTTTTCCCGTTTTTCCCCATGAATAAAGGGTTTTTAGCTGCAAGCAACTCCTTTTCATAGAGTTTGAGCGCTAATGGTATTGCTCCTATGGTTTTGAGATTTACCGTCACATTCTCGCCAATAATACCGTTTCCGCGAGTAGAGCCTTCCATTAAAACTCCGTTTTTATATATTAAAGATACGGCAAACCCATCGATTTTCAGTTCCGCGAAATAAGAGAATTCGCCTTGCGGATAAAATCGCCTCATTCTTTCTTCCCATTCTTTTACTTCATCTCGCGAAAAAGCGTCTTCCAGAGAAAGCATCGGTTTTTTGTGCCCAACCTTCCGGAATTTATCCAGCGGTTTACCGCCGACTCTTTGAGTTGGCGAATCCGGAGTGATAAGCTCCGGATTCTCATTTTCCAACCTTTCAAGTTCCTTTTTAAGCGAATCCCAGGCGGCATCGGAAATCACAGGCTTGTCTAAAACATGATATAAATAGCGATGGTAATTTATCTCTTCCCGTAATTTTTCTATGCGATTTTTGATTGCTTCTTTGGTCATAAGAATACTTTGAATTACGAAATAGCCATTTTTGTGTCTTTCTGAGGGAGTCAGCGACCGAAGAATCTCTGAAAATCAAGTAAAATACTAGATTCTTCGCAAGCTCAGAATGACAAACTACGCATTTCGTAATTCAAAGTAAGAATAGGGATTAACCTCAAAACTCCGCTCCATCACAGATTTTCAAACACAATTTCCAGCGCCCGATTAGTATTGCTGAAAGAACCCCTTGCTTCAATGCGAGTGCAATCGGCGCCAAGATCGGCGATACTGGAACGGCAATTGCTGTATCCTGCTAATGGAGAAATATCATTATCTATATCAGCGCTGCATTTTGTGCTTCCGGTGTTAAAAGAGGGGCCGATAAAATATATTTGGGCTTCGCATGAGCTGGTATCAAGCGCCGCCACGCCTATGCCTGAATTATACAAACTTGAATTCGGGTTTTTTCTCACTTCCATCATTGTGTATTCCATCGCGGAATCCGCCACATACACCGCCTGCATTGAGTCAACCACTTCTTTCGAAATCTTGAGCTCTCCGATAGCAACGGTGGAAACGGCCAAAGCAGTCGCTAAAACCGCGCTCAAAGTAAACAAAGCGAGATAAATGGCGGAACCCCTTTCATTAGCTTGTAATTCCTGCATTTTTTTATTCTTAATTCATAATTCTATCTTTTGTTTAAAGCGCTCTCGGCGACACCGTCGTTTGTAAAGTTATGTCCGCCGATGTATACGGCGAATTGCTGGCGACTCTCGCTTGCATTACAATCACAATCCGCTCTTGAGTGGTGGCGGGGGAGCCGCCGCGAAGCTCAAAATCCAGACTCGTCACTTCAATGTTGGCGGAAGTTATCGGAAGCTCTGAAATGCCGTCATCAAACTTTATTTTTTTCTCCACAGCATCATAGCTGAATTTAACATATTTCCCGTCTCTGTGCATCATGTGCGAAACAAAAGAACAACTTCCGCCCACACAGGTAGTCCCGGAGAACCCGCTGCCCATTCGCATTTCCTTTGCCATCGCTTCCATAGCATATCTCGCATTGTCAGCCAGATTTTGAACTACATAAGTTCTTTGCTGACCGCGAAGCGATGTGATGAATAGCCCGGAACTCGCCGTAATGGCAACGGCAAAAACACCGACGGCAACCATTAACTCAATCAATGTAAACCCTCTTTCATTTTTTCTTTCTTTAATTTTATAATCTATTTTTTCTTCCATTGCTCTGAATCATGAATTACGAATTAAGAATTATGAAAAATCAAAATCATGATTTATAATTCCTGATTCGTAATTCTATTTTTACTTCCAATCATATAAATACTCGCTCAGTTTCACATTGCAATTTGCGCCGCATGAAACATTTACTTCCACCCACAACTTTTCATCCGGCGCGCCGACATCCAATAAAGTTGTGCTTGCAGTGCGTGAAAAGCTGCTTGGCTGGCTATCGTAAACATAACGGCTACCATTAAAAAAAAGATTCCGGCCAACGGCGCAACTCATATCAATGCTGGAGTCATCATAATCCACGCATCCGGCAATGCCTGCGGTGTTGATGTTTGCGGTCCAATTGCTGCCGGAAAGCCAATTTGAATCCCTGATGTTTCTGATAACTTCAACACCTTCTTGAGCAAGATGAGCCGCCACAATTCGTTTTTGGATTTTATTTCCTGTTTGAATTGACTGAATCACCAAAAACGCCGAGGTGGAAATCCCTGTTGTAAGAATAGCGACGGCCACGAGACTTTCAAGCAATGTAAAGCCTCTTTCACTCTTTCTTTCTTTAATTTTATAATATAATTTTTCTTCCATTGCTCTGAATTATGAATTAAGAATTATAAAAAATCAAAATCATGATTCGTAATTCCTGATTCATAATTCAAGTTTTTTATTGTATTTCCACCTGCCCTAATCTGTTAATAATCACTTTTTTTGTGGTGTTATTAATAGAAGATGATAATCTTATTTCACCCCTATCTGTTGAGGATGAATTATCAAGATATGTAATGGGTTCCGGCGCTTCAAAAGCAACATCGTCAACAATCACACTTGGATTCCCCCCGCCCCAACTAATTCCTTTTGGCAGATCTATTATTTCCAACTCACTTGATCCATTTGGACCGTCATATTCACGCTGATTATCTGAGCATTGATTCTCTGATCTTTTATATACACGATAACGACTGCCGGAAATGCGATTTATCCCGTATATGCAATCAGTTTCAGCTCCGGGAGCAAGCGCGAAATTTTGAGCTTTTCGCAAATCAAGAGCCAGTTTTTGGGCCGATTGAGCAAGCGCCTGCTGTCTTTCCCCAAAACGAGTGTTCGCAATTATGGTAGACGCAAGAATACCGACGATAGCAACGGAGGTTAACAGTTCAATCAGAGTAAAACCTTCCTCTAAAATATTTAACTTTTTACTTTTAACTTTTGGCATTTTAAATATCAAATTCCAAGCACCAAATTACAAATAAATTCTAAATTCCAATGACCTAAAACTATATAATTCGGAATTTGTGATTTAGAATTTTAAAGCATATTCAGATACCACTCAATTATTCTCTGCCCATAAAAATAAGCGATAAGTGTTCCCGCTATAAGAAATGGTCCGAACGGCACCTGGCTTTTGAGGGTTTTACCGCCAAAAAACATTAAAAATCCGCCGATTAAAGCGCCAAGCAAATAACTTAAAAAGAGCGCCGCGAGTACTGCCGACCAGCCAAGAAACAACCCTATAAAAATTCCGAATTTCACATCTCCAAATCCTATCCACTTTCCTCCGGATACGAGATATAACGCTAAAAAGAAACCGGCAGCAACCGCGACCGCAAGCAAACGATTTGAATTTTCCGCCAATGGGAAAATGAATAAATTATATAAAAGAACAATAGCAATTAAAGGATAAAGAACTCTATTGGGTATTATATAATATTTAAGGTCAAAAACAAAGATAAACAAAAGCGCGCTGAAAACAAGAAGCAAATACCACAAATCCAGCGAGTAGCGACCAGCAAGTAGTGAGTGGTCAAAAACAAATACAAATAAAATACCGGCAGTGAGCTCGACAATGGGATATTGAAACGAAATTTTTTGCTTGCAGGCGCGGCAACGGCCGAGCTGGATTAAAAAGCTCAAAAGCGGAATAAGCTCATGCCAAGATAATATATGGCCGCACTTCGGACATCGCGACCTGTCAAAAAC
>CAYIVQ010000009.1:7937-10755 GCA_964366905.1 uncultured Candidatus Saccharibacteria bacterium | reverse complement strand
GAAAGTTTTCTATTTGCTTTAAATTATAGCATACAGCTTATCCACAAGCAACAAAGTTATTCACAGCTTGCTTTGAATGCCGTTCTGCCACAACCGTCCTGGGCACATTGGAAAATTGAGGTTGAAGCGGT
This sequence comes from uncultured Candidatus Saccharibacteria bacterium, assembly GCA_964366905.1. Lineage (GTDB taxonomy): Bacteria > Patescibacteriota > Minisyncoccia > GWC2-36-17 > WO2-46-25 > CAYIVQ01. Next base: position 10,624 of record CAYIVQ010000009.1, on the reverse strand, counting down.
TTCCAAGACACGCGGGGTTTTCACGCAATAAGTATTCTTTTGATTATCCGCCTTATAATAATAATCCAATTTCACTTCCCCGACCTGCGGTATCGGATGCAGATAAATTTTGCCATTTTGATTGATATTTGCTCCTTTCAAGCAAATACGAGTACCCAAGCATAAATTTTTCATATCCGATTCCGGATACTTGCCGTTATCTTTGGCATATGCCATTACAGCCGCGTTGATTTTCAACGCGCCGTCTTCCATCGCTTTATCCCTTATTTCAGATTCTTCTCCTTTATTCACAATCCGCACGGGGATATGCTCGACATATTGGGGCTTATTAATAATCCCGGAACTTGGCGCTTGCAAAGGCAGACCTGCATCTTTTTTTAAATAGAAAAAAACTGCGCCAAAAACGGCTAAAATCAAAATAATAATAATGAGAATAATGTTTACAGGTTTCATATTAAAAATTATTCGCGATGTTATACATCGGCATCAGCACCGCTATCAGCAAAATCGCCACTCCGATGCCAAGCGCGACGATTAATATCGGCTCAATCAAAGTGACTAAGCTGTCCATAATCGTTGTCACTTCTTTTTGATAAAAATCGGCAGCCGCTTTTAATGTTTGTTCAAGTTTCCCCGCTGTTTCCCCAACATAAACCATCTGCGAAATCATAATGGGTATTTCTTGTTTGGTTTTCAGCACCGAGCTTATGGTGTTGCCTTTTTTAACTTCCTCTACGGTTTGTTTAAGTATGCCTTTATATACTTCATTATTCACCACTTCAGATGTGATTTGCAAGGCCTCCACAATCGGCAAGCCTCCTTTGATTAAAACACTTAAGTTGTCGGCAAATCTGGCAAGAAAAAACTTCTGTACAATTTTCCCGATAATCGGCAATTTCAACTGTGTAATATGCCAAATCATTTTCCCTTGCTTTGTGCGAATCGCGTATAAAAACCCGCCGATAACCCCGGCTATTGCCAATAAAATAGCCCACCAATAAGAAGCGAAGGCATCGGAAAAACCGATTACAATTCTGGTCATCAGAGGCATTTCTTGGCCGGTTTCTTTTAAAACCGAAGTTAAATTCGGCACTACCCATATCATCATCACAAACATCACTCCGATAAACCCGGTTATAATGAAAGCTGGGTATGTCATCGCTCCGGTAAATTTTTTGGAGAGATAATACTCGCGCTCCAATCCATCGGCTAAAAATCCGAAAGTGTCTTCCAATTGGCCAGACGCTTCTCCGGACCGAATCATGCTGATATAAAAATCGGAAAAAATATTTCTGTGGTTCGCCAATGATTTTGAAAGCGGCGACCCGGCGTCAACATTTTTAGCGATATCTAGAAGCGCTCCTTTGAATTTCTGGTTTTCAGTCTGTTCCATCATCGTTCTCAATGATTCAATTAAAGGCACTTTTGCCTGGAAAAGAGTGGAAATCTGCCTGGAAAACAAAACGATTTCTTTTTTCGGCACTCTTTGCAAGAAACTGAAACTTAATCCTTTCGACCACACCGGCAATTGGGCCGATTCGCGAAGATCAATGATTATGTATCTGCTTCGTTGGAGCGCGTCAATAGCCGCTTCCCTATTAGAAGCTTCAAGCGCCCCTGTTTCAATATTGCCTTGTTGATTGCGAACCTGATAGTGAAATTGCATAGTAGCGATACGAATATACAAATAATACTAATGATGCAAATAAATTTGTATGATTCGTAAATTCTTATATTCGCATTGATACTTATCTCGCTACCAACATCCTCAATTCCGACGGATTGAGCGAGTGCATAACCGCGTCATCGTATGAAATTTCTCCCTTTTTAACCAATTGAGCGAGAGAACGATTGAGAGAAATCATGCCGTCTTCGGCTGAAGTTTCTATAACTAAATCAATTTGATGAGTTTTGTTCTCCCTGATCAGATTTCTCACCGCGGCATTGGCATTCATAAGCTCAAAAGCGGGCACTCGGCCACCATTAATTTTCGGTATCAATCGTTTTGAAAGCACGCCTATTAAAGTGCCCGCGAGCTGGGCTCTGATTTGATTTTGCTGGGCGGGCGGGAAAGAATCTATAATTCTGTCTATTGTTTGTGAAGCGTTATTGGTATGCAGTGTTGAAAATACAAGATGGCCGGTTTCAGCGGCGGTGATAGCTGCGGAAATTGTTTCCGGGTCGCGCATTTCTCCAACCATAATAACATCTGGGTCCTGCCTCAACACCGAACGCAGAGCACTGTTGAAACTTTTGGTATCATGCCCGATTTCTCGCTGGTCTATAATCGCTTTATCGTTGGTAAATAAATATTCAATCGGATCTTCAATTGTAATAATATGGCAAGCGCGCTGATGATTGATTTCGTCTACCATAGCAGCAAGCGTAGTTGATTTTCCTTGACCGGAAGGACCGACAACTAGAAAGAATCCTTGTGACACCTTTGTGATGCTATGAAGCATCTGCGGATGTTCCAATTCGTCTAAAGTGCGAATAGTGGCAGGTATCAGCCTCATGGCGGCGGCAAATTGCCCTCTTTGCCAAAAAACATTCACTCTAAACCGCGCCAAATCCGAAAAAGTATAGGAAAAATCCAGCTCTCTTTCTTCATGGAAGCGCTTTTGCTGGTCTTCCGTCAACATCTCTTTAATGAATTGCTCAGCGTAATTTTCATCTACTATATCTTT
>CAYIVQ010000009.1:4116-7837 GCA_964366905.1 uncultured Candidatus Saccharibacteria bacterium | reverse complement strand
TCTTCCACTTTCTCCACCACCTGTGATGGCGTATAATGCGCTTTTATCAAATACATATCAGCTCCCATCTCCATGCCTTTTTTAACATCTTTATCCTGCCCAAGATTGGTCAGCAAGATAATAGGGATATTTTTTGTCCTATCGTCTTTTTTAAGCAACTCCAATAATTCCAAGCCGTCCATTTTCGGCATGACAACATCCAGTAAAGCGATATCGGGGGCGGAAGTATTATTTCTCAACAACTCAAGGCATTGCATGCCGTTTTGCGCGAGCAAAACATTATACCCGGACACGCTGAACTTTGTCTGATACATATCGGATAGAAAGCTGTCATCTTCAACTATTAATACAGTTTTCTTTTGTGTTTGGCCATCCATACATTAAAACTAAGTTTTAATATTATATCTTATTATAGCGTTGATTGCAAAACTTCTTCCAGTGCTACCAATCCTTTCAACACTTTCATCACGCCGTCTTGCTTCATTGTCATCATCCCTTGGCGAATAGCTTCCTTCATCATGTCATTCTCCGTGATATTGCCGGCAATAATCATATTCTTCATTTCTTCTGTCATATCCATAGCTTCAAAAATAACCATCCGCCCGATTGTCCCTTTATGCCTGCATTTCCCGCAACCCTTTGCTTCCCATATCGAATAAGTATCGCTTTTAAGCTCGGATTTAAATTTGTCTGTCATAGAATCAATAACTTCATCTATAATCTGTTTCGCCCTGCCTTTAGCCTCTATTTTATACTTGCAGGCATCGCATAATTTCTGCACCAAACGCTGAGCCAGCGACAACGCGATAGACGACGGCATCAGATACGGCTCGACTTCCATGGATACGAGACGCGGAATAACGCCAAGCGCGTTGTTGGTGTGCAAAGTGGTAAGCACCAAATGGCCGGTAAGCGCCGCGTGCACAGCCAGTTGAGCGGTTTCTTTCTCCCGAATTTCTCCGACCATAACGATGTCCGGATCCTGGCGCAAAATACTTCTCAATCCGGAAGCGAACGTATATCCCAAATCCGGCCGCACTTGCGACTGATTCACTCCTTCAATATTATATTCTATCGGATCTTCCAAGCTGACTAAATTAAATATTTCTTTGTTCAGTATGCTCATAAGAGTTTGCAATGTCGTTGATTTGCCGGAACCGGTCGGCCCGGTAATTAAGATCATGCCATAAGGCCTGTCAATCGCTTGCTGGATTTTGACAAGGCCTTCCCCGCCAAATCCCAGCCCCTCCATAGTTTTCACGGCCGAAAACGGGTCCAAAAGCCGCATTACTATTTTCTCGCCATTGATAGTCGGGAAAGAAGAAACACGAAAATCAATAATGTGGCCGGAGATCTTGCTTCTGAACCTGCCATCTTGAGGAACTCTTGACTCATCAATTTTTAAATTTGCCAGAATCTTGATTCTGGACACGATGGAACTGTGAATGCTTTTCGGCAAAAGCAGGCTGGAAAACAAAACGCCGTCCACTCTGAATCTGACTCGGCTGTTTTTATCAATCGGCTCAATATGGATATCGGACGCTCTGCCTTCAAAAGCATGTTTGAAAATAACCGCCACCACTCTGGAAATCGGCGCGTCGGCCGTCAATTCTTCCGGACGATATTCTTCCTTGCCCGCCATCTGGTCTATATCGGCGATGTCTTCTTCCAAATGTTCCAGCGCTTCTTTGACTTCGCCATGCAAACTGGAATATTGCTGGAAAAGCGCGTCAAACTGCCGCGGCATTATCAAATAAATTTTAGCGTCCAGATTTTTGCTTGTTAAAATAAATTTCAACGCGTCCAGAACCCGCACGTCTTGAGGGTTCACTATGCCGATTTCGATGACGCCATCATCAGTCTTGCCAAACGCTATAAATTTATAAATTCTAGCGGCTTCTTCAGGAACTTGCGATAAAATTTCTGGAGGGATTATAAAATCTTCTTCTATTTTTTTCAGAGGCACGCCGTAGAACTTGCTTTTAGCTTCAAATACAATATCCTCCGGCAATTTTGCCAGCAGAGAATCTTCTTCCGTGATTCTTTTAGTCCGCAATTCACCCCGAAAAACATCGGCATCGGCTTGCGATATTTTCCCATCGGCTATTAAGATGTCTATGAGAGTGGTAGGCACAAGTCAAATGATAAATGAAAAATGATAAATGACAAACAGAAAATCACATGATTCCATTATTCTTTTTCTTTTTTTATTTATCATTTATCATTCTGCATTTATCATTGCTTAAGGAACGGATTCTTCCTCCCCGCTTTCGCGTTGTCCGGCATCCATCCGTGCTTTCTTAATCCTTTGTAAAAATCATTTTGCAATTCTTCGCGCAAATCTGAAATATTTTTTCCTATTTTTTCCACCAAGCCTTCCGATACCCCGCCTTTAGCCGCGATATTGCCATCAGATAAATCGGAAGAATCCGGCGAAGAATAATTATTGATAAAAAAGAAAATGAAAGCGATTAGAGCCGCGCCGACTACTCCGCCGGTAAGTATTATTTTTTTAGTTTTGGGGTTGGATGGAAGAAAATTCATACAACATTTGTTAGTTATCTATAATACACATTAATAGACATTCCGAAGTTAAAACTTGATTCCGGTTCTGTTTTTGTTTTTGTTTCAGCATTTTCAATCGTCGTGGTTGCCGTTTCAAACAAATCAGGCAATACTTGCGGCGATTCCGGCTCTTTGGGAGAATCTTCAGAAACTGATGGCGGCGATATGCTTAAAGACGCTATGTCCATAAGATGCTTGTTTTGTTCAATAGTTCTGACTAAGCTTCTTAAAGCGTCGTAGCTCCCTATCGCCGAAATGCTAGCGTTCACGGATTTGTAACTGCTCTTGTCACTCCCGACTTTTGTCGGCGCGCTCTGGAAGCTGATGCTGGAAAGCAAAATACCGCTCTCGGATGTGATTTTTTCAAACTCGGTGAATAATTCTGGCACGCTTTTTGACGTGAATTGCGGCAACAAGTCACTCACCAAAGCAAGCTCGCTTTCCAACTTTTTATATTGCGTCGTTACCTCGCTGATTTCCCGAATAAGATTGAGCTGGCTAGCGTATTCCTTTTCTTTTCCCGCCACTTTATTCTGTGAACTCTGCAAAACTTGATATTTCGGATAAGTCAAAACGACTCCGGCGATAATAGCGGCGATGAAAAATAATGCGGCGATTAGATAATTTTTATCCATACTTATTTAAATGTGATTCCCGCTCCAAAACCCATTGATCGATTTTCACCGTAAGCAATTTCTTTGACTTCAAAACTGGCTATTTCCTCATTCTGCCCGTAAAGTTCAATTTGGCGCGCGAGAATAACTGAATTTGGCGCGATGCCTTTCAATGAAACGGATTTTTTAAAAACATCTATGTTGCCGGAAGTCAAATAAACTTTCGGGTGGGTTGATTTGGCTATTTTTTCAATGAGTTTATTAGGGTAGGAATGATTTTCTCTCAATGATTTCAACGCCTGGATTTCTATCCCAACATTTTTTATCTGCTCTACGCTTTTATAAGCGTCGTTCGATTTCAATTCGAAAATGCTTTTATCAAGTTCTTGGGCTCTATTGGCTAAAATGGCATTATAAAAATAAAGGCCCGTATACCCCCCGAGAATTATCAGTAAAAAAATAAAAGCGACGAGCGCCGCCAACCCGGGCGCGCGGCGCTCTTCTTCCGGTAACGCGTATTCTTGTTGGAGCAGTGATATATC